>JAJRSV010000477.1 GCA_024278655.1 Bacteroidota bacterium
TATGGTTTACAGGGTCGCTTGTCAGTTGATGGAGAGTTAGAATCAAATCTCCCCTGATTACAATGTTTATATTGTTTACTTTTAAATAAACATTAAGGAGATTTTATGAGCAAAATAATATCCATTAGAATATCTGATGAAATTGAAGAAAAACTGTCGAAGATTGCGAGAGAGACAGAACGGGCAAAATCGTTTCATATCAAGAAAGCAATAGAGAATTATTTGGATCAGTTCGCCGATTATCAAATTGCGTTAGATAGATTGAATGATAAAGACGATAAAATAATTTCCTCTGAAGAAGTGAGGAAACTTCTTGGCGTTTAGTATTAAAGATAAAATGTCGGTTTATCACTAATCTTTATGTCTGGCGTTTTTCAAGTAACTCCGGGTGAGTTTGCAGCCAATAAAATATTCCTCTAATTTTGGTTTGTATCTTAAAAGGGACTTTGATGAATGATGACATTCTTTATAAAGATTCTTTAGTTACTATAAACCGAAGCCGGTTAATTCTTCACCGCTACTACTTTCCTACATTCTTACCTAAGAAAATTGAATTTTCAGAAATAGAATATATTGACAGTGTTAAACCGACTTTGCTAAGCGGCAAGTGGCGGTTTTGGGGCACAACCGATTTAAGAACATGGTTCCCGGCAGATTTTTCAAGAAACAAGAGAGATACGATTTTTATAATTCACCGAAAGAATAAAAGAATGTTAATCGGATTTACGGTAAAGGATTGTGAAAAAGTTAAAAATATTCTTAAAGATAAAAACTTATTAAAATAATCATCAGTTATTTTAAGAGAAGGTTAAGACAATGACATCAAAATCATCGGTCGATAATTTCCTTTCGCAGAAGAACATTGCCGTAGTTGGTGTTTCGCGTAATCCGAAAAAATTCGGCAATTCAATTTACCGTTCGTTAAAGGAGAAAGGTTACAGTGTTTTTCCCGTAAATCCGAATGCGGAGAAAATTGACAGGGATATCTGCTATCCCGATATTCTTTCGCTTCCCGGTGAAGTTACAGCGGTTGTTATAAGTGTTCCGCCGGAAGAAACGGAAAAGGTTGTAAGGAAAGTTCATCAGGCGGGAATAACAAGAGTGTGGATGCAGCAGGGCTCCGAGTCAATCGAAGCGATTAAATTTTGTGAAGAACACAGCATCGATTGCGTTAGTAACGAATGCATATTGATGTTTGCGGAACCGGCGGAGTTTTTCCATCGTGCTCACAGGTGGATAAGAGGATTGCGCGGTAAGTTGCCGGCGTAGAATTATTCCTTGCATTGAAACATCGGGATAGTTAATTTTAGATATCATTAGTCGGGGATAAAACGATGAACCGGAAACATATCGCAGCAACTTTAAAAATCTTTTTCTTTAAAAAGAGCCGGCAGCATCTACTCCTCCGGCAGATTACACAAAATCAACTTTTCTTTTCATAACAAATTGGGAGATTAAAAATGAAAAAAAGATCCGCATTAATTCTTCTGTTAACCATAGTCATATCGGTTCCGGTTTTTTCTCAAAGCCCCGTTGGCAAAGGCAGTATAATGCTTAACGGCACACTTTCTTATTCGAACACAAATGTTGATGAGTATGATAATAATTCTGTCAACATAGGTATTCATCCTCAGGCAGCATACTTTATTATCGATTATTTAAGTGCCGGATTATTTTTTGATTATGAAAGAATAGAATTTGGTGAGTATAGTGCAAACGATTATTCAATAGGAGCTGCGCTCAGATTTTACTTCGAATTGGAAAATCTTAAACCGTTCATCGGACTTGGGTTTGCGTATCTTACGGGAAATCAATCGCGGCTTGAGGGAAGCAAGAACGGAACCAAATGGTTATTTGCTGCCGGACTCGATTACTTCATCGTTAAAAACGTTGCTCTCGAAACCGTATTTCGTTATGATATAACCAACGTAGATGTGCCGGAAAGTTATAATTTCCTTTACAACGATTTGAATTACAAACAGAATACTTTCTTCGTCGGTTTCGGACTGAACTTTTTTATTTATTAAAGCCGATATGCTTAGTCTGCCGGTCAATTCCGGGATGACCGGCAGACGTTTTACTCTTCTCACATATAAGAAAACCGCCTGTTTCGCTTTCTCCGATTTGAAAAAACGAGTTTAAATTATTATGAAAATCGGCAATAATTAACATTTATCACTAATGGAATATTATTTGTTAACGGCGGGGCATCCGGGTGGGTGCTTTTCTGTTGTCACGTCTGCCCGTTAATTTTTTCTTACCATTTTTATTGAGGTGCAATGTACAATTCGATTGTAATGGTTAAGCAGGTTCCCGATACCGCTAACATTTCCGGCAAGGTAATGAAAGACGACGGAACCGTTAACCGTGCAAAACTTCCTGCTATCTTCAACCACGAAGATAAAGTTGCTTTGGAACTTGCCCTTCAGGTAAAAGAACGATACGGCGGAAAAGTTACTGCTATTACGATGGGTCCGCCGCGTGCGTCCGATATTCTGCGTGAATGCCTTTATATGGGTGCCGATGAAGCTTATCTTATAAGCGACAGAAAATTTGCCGGCGCCGATACGTTAGCAACCTCCTATGTTTTAAGTGAAGCGATAAAAAAAATAGGGGACTATCATTTTGTGTTTGCGGGAAGACAGGCAATCGACGGAGATACTGCGCAGGTCGGTCCGCAGACTGCAGAGAAACTTAACATTCCGCAGATAACGTACACCGAAGAAATAATTGAAGTATCGGACAACAAGATTAAAGCTAAAAGAAAAATTGACGGCGGTTACGAAGTTGTTGAAAGCACCCTTCCGGTTCTTTTAACGGTATTAAAAGATGTTGTTTCGCCGCGCCCTTTCAGTGCAAAGAGAGTAATGGCTTATAAGAATGCAAAATCACTCATAGACCTCGAGAAGCTTACAGAGGAGAACTCTCTTCTATATATCGATAAACTCGTGCACGAATACGAGGAGCGCGGCTTGTTCATAAAAACTTTAACAATGGACGACCTGCAGCTCGATGAACAACGCTGCGGTATTAAAGGTTCGCCTACAAAAGTATATAAAGTGGAATCGGTTGTCCTTGGTGGAACCGACCACATAAGAATTGAGCCGACGAAGAACGGCATCGGCGAACTGATTGATAAATTAATGAAAGATCACATTTTTGGTTAGCGAATGAAATTTGCAAACGAAGTTTGGGTGTATGTTGAACAACGCGACGGTAAACCCGCCGACGTGAGCTTTGAGCTGTTATGTAAAGGCAGCAAACTCGCCGAAGAGATGAACGGAACGCTTAAAGCAATTGTTATAGGCGATAACGTTACCGGAATTGCAAAGCAAACATTTACATACGGCGCCGATGAAGCCGTTGTTATTCAGCATTCTTCACTTAAACATTACAGAACCATTCCGTACTCACGCATATTAAACAAACTGATTGAAAAACACACACCAAGAATAGTTTTGTTCGGTGCTACTATTATAGGCAGAGACCTTGCACCGCGCGTTGCCTCGAATACGAAAAGTGGTCTGACAGCCGATTGCACCGACCTGAAAATTTCGGATGTTAAATATTTGAAACAGGATTATCCGAAACTTCTTTTGCAAATAAGACCTGCATTCGGCGGAAACATTATTGCAACAATCATCACTCCAGATGTACCGACACAAATGGCTACGGTTAGGGAAGGTGTGATGGAACTTCATCCTCTTGATAAACCGAAAAAGGGAAAGATAACCGAGATAGAATACAAACCCGATCCGATAGATGAAATAGTATCGATAATCGAACAGCACAGGGAAGACAGCAAAGTAAACTTAAAAGCTGCACCGATAATTGTTGCAGGCGGTTACGGTTTGGGTAACAAAGAAAATTTCAGATTGGTGGAAGAACTTGCACATACTATCGGAGGCGAAGTTGCCGGAAGCCGTGCTGCCGTTGATGCCGGGTTCGTTACACCGGACCGGCAGGTGGGACAAACAGGCGTAACTGTACGTCCGAAACTTTATATTGCAATCGGTATTTCCGGCGCTATTCAACACAGGGCGGGAATGCAGGACTCAAACAAAATAATTGCAATTAATAACGATCCCGATGCGCCGATATTTGAAATTGCACATTACGGAATAGTAGGCGATGCAACCGAAATTATTCCTATGTTCATAGATGTTTTCAAACATAAACTGAAATAAAATGCCAAACTACTTTACAGATAACAGCGATATGCAATTTGTGTTCAACAATCTCGACCTAAGAGAGATTGTTGAAATAGCCGAAGATAATTTTGAGGAAGCAAAGCATTATAACTATGCACCAATCGATTACAACGATGCAATAGAAAATTACCGTAAAGTTCTGGAGATAGTCGGGGATATAGCAGGTAACTTTATTGCCGAACGTGCCTCTTCGGTGGATGAAGAAGGCGCTGTTTATAAAGACGGCAAAGTTTACTACGCAAAGGGAACCGCAGAAAACTTAAAGCAAATTGCACAAGCAGACCTGATGGGAATGAGTCTGCCGCGTAAATACGGCGGTTTGAATTTTCCGTTTACAATTTATGTGATGGCAATCGAAATTATTTCACGAGCCGATGCATCTTTGATGAACATATTCGGGTTGCAGGATATTGCCGATACGATAAACAAGTTCGGCACCGATGAACTGCGCGAGGAATTTATTCCTAAAATATGCAGCGGAGAACATACCGGAGCTATGGCATTAACAGAGCCGGATGCCGGTTCCGATTTGCAGGCGGTTAAACTTCATGCTTACCAGGATGAAAAAGGGCAATGGTACTTAAAAGGTGTTAAACGATTTATAACAAACGGCAACGGAGAAGCCTTACTCGTTTTAGCCCGTTCCGAACCCGGCACTAAAGACGGGCGCGGTTTAAGTATGTTTGCCTGCCACCGCGACGATACGATTAAAGTAAGAAGAATAGAAAACAAACTCGGCATTCACGGTTCGCCAACCTGCGAGCTGCAGTTTAACGATACTCCCGCATATCTGGTCGGGCAAAGAAAATTCGGATTGATAAAATACGTTTTCGATTTGATGTTCCGCGCAAGAATGGGAGTAGCGGCACAGGCGCTCGGTATAGCACAGGCGGCTTACGAAGAAGCGCTGAAGTACGCAAAGGAAAGAGAGCAGTTCGGAAGAGCCATTTACAACATTCCTGTTATTACCAATATGCTTATCGATATGCGTGTAGCAATCGAAGCAAACAGGGCGCTGCTCTACGCCGCTGCTCAAAAAGTTGATATTAAAGAAAAGTTAGAAGAGAAGATTAAAAAACTTAAGGAAGCGGGCAAACCGTTCAGCGAAGAAAACATACGGCTTAAACGTGTAATGAAAGAATCGAACTTTTTAACGCCGCTTGCAAAATATATTCTTGCCGAGTCTGCAAATAAAATTGCCAACGATGCACTGCAGATTCATGGCGGCACGGGTTATATGCGTGAGTTTAAAGCGGAAAGATTCCTGCGCGATGCACGTATAACAAATATTTACGAAGGCACTTCGCAGTTACAGATTGTTGCAGCCAGCGGTAACGTAATTAACGATATCCTTTCCGATTACTTCGATGAAAAGGAAAAGAAACAGTATAAAGGCGGTGTTGCTCCGTTGGTTAGTCATCTGATTGAGATAAGAGAAATCTTTAAGGACTGTTTGAAGTATGTTGTCGAGAAAAAGGATCCGGCTTTTCAGGATGTTGCCGCAAAGGACCTTGTTGAGCTTTACGGCTATCTTTACGTTGGCTATCTTCTTTTGGAACAGGCGGAAAAAGATCAGAAGAAAGTATTTGTTGCAAACAGGTACATTCTAACATCGCTGGCTAATGCACGAAAGAATGCGGAATCAATCAAAGACGGATTGTTCAACGACATTTTACATGCAGATAAAATTTTAAGTTAAATCAAAGGGCAGAGGAAAACTATGAGCGAAAAGAAACTTTATTACTATCGAATCTTCGATGATCAGGAAACGCTCAACTTTATTAAAAGCTCGCTGCCTCACGACGAGGTGGAACACTGGCTTAAAGAGTACGAAAGAACTCACGAGAAATATCTCAATCAGGAGTTTATTGAATATTTACGCGAGCATGACCCCGAAGCCGAAATTATTAAAGTAAGCGATATATCCTATTAACCCACCCGTTATAGAATTATCGCTTAAAGATTCCCGGTATACTGTACGGTTAATTGCTGTCCCGCGCCGGGAATCGCTTTTTTATTCCTACCTTTACAGAAACTTATTATCTTTAAATACCAGATTTATTTAATTCTGTTCTTTGCTTATCATATCCTCTACATCCGGCTAAATAATAATCTTCAACCATCAAAACAGGGAGAGATAAAATGGAAGATAAAAAAGCCGATCTTGCCGGTCCGGGTATCGGCAGCTACGAAGATCTCAAGCAGATTTTACCCGACGACTACGAGCCGCTGTTGAATAATAAAGAAACACAGCAGGCAATTACCGCAGTTAAAAATTATATCGAAGAAAACCTTTGCAAAGAACTTAACCTGATGCGGGTTGAGTGTCCGCTTATTGTAGATAAGTACAGCGGTATGAACGACCTGCTTGACAGGGACGGCTCGCGAACCCCCGTAGAGTTTCACATCTCAAACGATTACGACCAGCACCCGATTGATGCACAGGTTGTACAAGCCGCAACCAAATGGAAAAGGTTTGCGCTTAAACAATTCGGTATGAATGTGGGCGAAGGGCTTTATACCGATATGCGCGCCGTGCGTAAAGATTATTTCCTCGATCACGACCACAGTGCTTACGTTGATCAGTGGGATTGGGAAAGAGTAATCACCGAAGAAGACCGCAACCTCTATTTTCTGAAAGACATTGTAAAGAGAATCTGGAAAGTTATAAGAGGTGCCGGCAAATATGCGCAGGAACTTTTTCCGCAATTAAAGAATGATAAGTATCCGGATTTTCCGGAAGAACTAACATTCCTGCATGCAGAAGATATACTTGATATGTACCCGAATATGCCGCGTAAAGCGAGAGAGACTGAAGTGCTTAAAAAATATCCGGCAATTTTTATAATCGGTATCGGCTGGACGCTTAAGGACGGCTACCCGCATGAACTTCGTGCAGCGGATTACGACGACTGGGTAACGGAAACGGTTTCGGAAGACGGCAGACCGATGCATGGATTAAACGGCGATATTCTCGTCTGGAACCCAGTTACAAAAAGACGCCACGAGCTTACATCGATGGGAATTCGTGTTACTAAAGAAACGCTAAAGAAACAATTGGAGATAACCGGTCAGCTCGATTTTCTCGAAATGCCGTATCACCAAATGATACTCAATGATGAAATACCGCTAAGCATCGGTGGTGGAATCGGGCAATCGAGAACGTATATGTACCTGCTGCGTAAAGCGGCTTTGGGAGAATGCAGCGTGACCGTCTGGCCGCAGATATTAAGGGATATGTGTGCGGAAAAGAATATTCATTTACTGCAGTAAATGAATATTAGCTTTATAAAATAAACCCCCGCCAACTTATATTCTATGGCGGGGGTTAAAAATACTCGGCAAATAAATTCTAATTGCCGATAAAATTCACTCCGTTATTTCATCAAAATCATCTTCTTCGTGGAAGTGAAACTACCTGCTCTAACCGTATAGAAATAAATTCCGCTTGAAAGATTCCGGGCATTGAAATTTATTTCGTATGAACCGGCAGCCTTTTCTTCGTTAACAAGAGTAGCAACTTCTTTACCCAGCACATCATAAATAACAAGCTTTACAAATTCCGCTTGCGGAACCTGAAATTTAATACTTGTAGAGGGGTTAAAAGGGTTCGGATAGTTTTGAGAAAGTTCGTAGGTAATCGGGAGTTCTTCGTTTACTGCTGAAGTTACAGGACCCGAGCAGCCGCTTACGCCGTAGGCATTAATTCCCAAAGGACCCTCGAATACAGCAAAGCAGCTATCAGTACCGGTTAACCGGTAACCGGCTCTGCCACCGTACACATCAGAGGGAAATATTCCTGCGCCACTCATTTCAACTTTCGGCGTTTGAACAAGGGAACCACTTAAATAACCACTTCTGTAAAAAAACATATTGTTCGGTGTGGCAGCATCTATCCAGCCGAATTTAAATTGCCCATCGATTCCTCTCAATCCTATAACATCTGTTTTAACGGTTACATTAGTCGATGCATCTATATAACCCTGTGTCCATGTACTGCCTCCATCAGTTGTAACTATATATCTTGGATCTGTGTCCGATGTATTCTGAAACATTCGCGTTGTAACGATACTACCACTTAGCTGATTGCTTCCACCGCTAAATGACATAATCGGTCGCATGGAGGTATAAGCCATACCAAAACTATTTGCTATATAAGGGACTGTTGCCATATAATCATCACTATAAGTCATATAGAGAGTACTATCAATTGAAGGATTAACTTCAAAAATAGAGGTTGTAATTACTATGTCAGTATTAATCGAGTCTAAGTAAGCCACATCCGATTTCAAAGTGCTGCCGCTTGGTGACGAAGAACCATGCCACCAGTAACCGCTGCCGTCGGAATTATTATTCCTATCATTAACAGTAGGTGTAGATGCATAAGGGTCTTCAATTGTAAAAGCTCTCGTAAATAAATGCCTGGTAGAAGCATCAATTACGGAATCCATCGTTGCAACAATATACACATAAGCATTGCTGGTATATCTGGGATAATCCGATACTATTCTTGTCCAGTATTGATCTGTATCATTGCTCTTGGGAAGATTTAAGTAGAAGAAAGAAGAGCCGTCTGTTTTATATCTTGTAACAAAACCCCAGGCAGCGCCGGTAAAATTATACCCGCCTGTTATGTAAATGTACCAATCGGTACCGTCGTTTAAAACTTCTATATCCAGGTCATCTGTTCTAAAATCGACAACTTGTGCACCGTAGTCAAATCCATTAAAATATGTCCAGTTCAAACCACCATCGTCAGAATAAAATATTCTTAAAGTATCTGTTGCGCCATCGGCATAGTGTGTTGTTGCCACCCATATTCTTCCGTCTGTATCCTGAGTAGTGGTTGCGGTTGCCCATATATTGCCGGGCGTAATTGTAGAAATATTAATTTCGTTCGGTGCATCACCCGGTAAGATGGATTCCGAAAGAGGAACGGCTTGAGGACCGAAATTAGGATCGGCTGCTTCGGAACCGATAAGGGCATTTATTTCCCTTTGTAGTTCTCTCGATAAGTAGATGTCTCCATTCCTTCTTGCCTGATTGAGTTGTTTGGAGAGTTCCTTAACCTGCGCCATCTTCGTTTGATCCTGCTGCGGCGGAATACTGGATGAATTACTAACATCGCCACCATCCGAATATTTCTGTATAATGACCTGCTCGGGACTCATGTTCTTTTCAGCAATTTGCCCTATACTTGTTCCCGCAAAGAGCATAAGTGAAAAGGTAAGTAAATAGTACTTATAGTACTTCATAATAAAACTCCGATAAGTTTGTTAATATTGATTTTTTAAGATATTACAGTAACAAGGTAAGTAAAAAAGCAGGGATTACACTATCTTATCAAGCGTTTCGGTAAACAAAATCAATTTTGATTCTTAGAGTTTTATGGTGGAAATAACAATATTATTATGTAACTTAAGCAGTGACCGGATATTCGGCTTCCCCCATCTTAAATTGCGGAATCAACAGCAAATTGCAGGCTGGCAAATACGGCTCGTCAAAACAGACCGATCTGTCGAAATCAAAAAGTAAAACTCGAAATTTATTCCTTATCAAACTCCTTATCAAAGAAGTACCTGAACCAAAACCTCCACTTATTCCGCTGTGCGTGTATCCATTTCGGAAAACCGACGCCGTGTCTCGAATCGGGATAAAGCATCAACTCAAAATCTTTATCGAGATCGGTAAACTTATCGACCAACTGAAGAGTGTTTTGCATGTGCACGTTATCGTCCATTGTTCCGTGTGTTATTAGCAGTTTGCCTTTATACTTGTCTGCATGAGTCATAGCCGAACCGAACTCGTATCCTTCGGGATTATCTTCCGGCGTGTCCATGTATCTTTCCGTATAAATGTCATCGTATAAACGCCAATCGGTAACGGGATATTCTGCAATGCCGTGTGTAAAATAATCGGCGCCGTAAGTTAGAGCAAAAGCGCTCATATAACCGCCGTAGCTTCCTCCATTAATTCCTATTTTTGTTGAATCGACAAACGGCTGCTGCTTTAACCACTTTACGGCTTCGATGTAATCGTGCAATTCCCACTTACCGAGGTTTCTGTGCATCAACGCCATGCCCTTCTTGCCGAAGTGAGCCGAACCGCGGTGATCGACGGTAAAGTAGATTATTCCGTTCTGTGCAATAAAAAATCTGTTCAGGTATAATGAATAATTGTTTTTTACATCTTTAACACCCGGACCCCCGTAAATAGAAAATATAACCGGGTATTTTTTTGTCCTGTCAAAATCCGGAGGCAAAACCCATTTGGCGGGAAGTTCGTAACCGTCTTCGGTGGGAATAAGAAACAGTTCGGTTTTTCCCAACTCGTAATCATCGTAAATTTCATTTTTACTGTCGGCAATTGCTCTTACCAAATCACCGTTCGAGTTAAACAGGTCAAGCTTGGGCGGTTGATTAATGCTGCTGTAAGAATCATAAAAATATTTTCCGTGAGGCGATACGGTTGTGGAATGCCATCCCCCGATTGATGTATGCTGCTCGAAATCTCTGCCGTCTAACTTTACGCTGTACAAATGTTTCTCCAGCGAGTTGTGAACTGAACCTTCGAAATAAATCCGTTTGTTTTCTTCATCAACGAGTTTGATTTCTTCAACGGTCCAATCTCCCTCCGTTATCCTGTTAATTAATTTACCCTGCATATCGTAGTAATAAAGCTGCCGCCATCCGCTTTTATCGGAACGCAGAATGAAGCCGCTGCCGTCTTTCAAAATGTAAAGGTCTTCAAAGAATTCAACCCAGCTTGGTTGAGTTTCAGTATAAACCAACCGGGTGGTTCCGTTACCGGGGTTTGCAGCAAGTATCTGCAATGTGTCCTGTCCACGGTTCAGCACCTGATAGAAAAGTTCTTTACTGTCGGGAGTCCAGAACGACCAGGCGGTGTACTGATCTTTCGTGCTGTCTTCATCAACCCAAACTATTTTGCCGTTATCTAAATGTGCTATACCGAGTTTAACATCCGGGTTGGGGTCACCGGCTTTAGGGTAATGTTCCCATTCAAGTTTGCCGTGCACACCATCGGCACTGAACAAAGGAAACTCCGGAACGTTTGTTTCATCCGTGCGAAGGAATGCAATCATCTTGCTGTTTGGAGACCACCAGTACGCTTTGTAACGGGTAGCTCTGCCGAGTATTTCCTCCATATAAACCCACGATGCCCAGCCGTTGTAAACGTCTTCGGAGCCGTCGAATGTAAGCTGTGTTTCTTTTCCCGTTTCAATATCGATGACAAATAAGTTACGTCCTTTGGTAAAAGCAACTTTCTTTCCGTCGGGCGAAAGCGTAGGGTTGTTTTCTTTCTCATCGTTATCGGTAAGCTGCTTAAATTCATCTTTGCCGGTGGTGTAGGAATAAAGGTTATTATCTTCCGAGAACAGATAAACATTATAATCGCCGGTAACATCTTTATAGCTTGATGCATCCCATCCTTCCGGCAGTTTTTCATTTATCTTTGAAAAATCAACAAAAATTTCTTCCTCACCTGTTCCGGCATTCACTTTCATCAGGTAAGTATTTCCCTCTTTGCTTTTCTTTCGCAAATAATGATTATCATCAAGCCATCCCTTTAGCGAAGGAAGGCGCTGAACCAGTCTCGGTTGTGCGAACAAGTAAACCTGATCGAAGGTAAGCTTCTTTTCCTGTGCAAAGCTCATCAGGTGAAGTGTAATGCCGTATAACATCACGAATAAAATGAAAAAGAACTTTTTAGATTTTAAATTCATTTCTTACTCCGGATTCTGCATAAAGTAAAAACCTTTATTATAAATATTTGTTAATCTCTATAATTAAACAAGTAAACGAGGGAACATGCCGGTTAAAAACTTCTTACATCAATTCGCATGCTTTTTAATATATTAGCCGTAATAATTTTAATTTTTCTTCATTCACAGGAAAACATATGCCGGTAAATGTCGATCAACTATCTATTAACACAATACGCTTTCTCGCGGTCGATGCGATTCAAAAAGCAAACTCGGGTCATCCCGGAATGCCGATGGGATGTGCACCGATTGCATACTCACTCTACACAAAATTTATGAAACACAATCCCGCAAATCCCAAATGGCTTAACAGGGACAGGTTTATTCTTTCAGCAGGACACGGAAGTATGCTGCTTTATTCCATCCTTCATCTTTGCGGATATGAAATCTCGATGGATGATATAAAAAACTTCAGGCAGTGGAAAAGTATAACGCCCGGTCATCCTGAGTTCGGATTAACTCCGGGTGTTGAAACCACAACCGGTCCGCTCGGACAGGGTTTTGCAAATGCAATCGGTATGGCAATAGCGCAGGAGTATCTCGGTTCGATGTTTAACAAGGATGATATAAAAATACTTGACCATTATATATACGGTATCTGCTCAGACGGCGATTTGATGGAAGGCGTTTCGCACGAAGCTGCTTCGATAGCCGGACACCTAAAACTCGATAAAGTAATTTTCTTTTATGATGATAATAAGATAACTATTGACGGCAGCACATCGCTTGCGTTCTCGGAAGATGTTGCAAAACGTTTTGCGGGTTACGGCTGGCAGGTGCTTAATGTTGATGACGTAAATGATCTTAATCAGATTGAAAGCGCGGTTAAAGAAGCACAAAGTGAAAACTCAAAACCAACATTGATAATTACAAAAACGCACATCGGTTACGGCAGTCCGAACAAACAGGATACCGCTTCGGTGCATGGTTCGCCGTTGGGAGAAGAAGAAGTAAAACTAACAAAGAAAAATCTCGGCTGGCACGAAGATAAAACTTTCTTTGTACCCGATGAAGTTCGGACTCACTTTTCTTCCGTTAAAACTCGTGGTGAAAAAGCTGAAGAAGAATGGAACACTCTCTTTAATAAATATAAAGAAAAATATCCCGAAGATGCTGCACGGTTTCTTTCAGTAATGAGCGGTGATTCCGGTGATGAATGGAAATCGAAACTGCCTGAGTTTGATGCGGAAGAAAAATTAGCTACACGTGCGGCTTCAGGAAAAGTGATAAACTCGGTTGCGGGTTCGCTGCCAACACTTATCGGCGGTTCAGCAGACCTGGCTCCTTCAAATAATACTCTGATTAAAGAAGCTGATGATTTCTCTGCTGATAACCGAAGCGGAAGGAATTTTCATTTCGGCATAAGAGAGCATGGAATGGCGAGCATTCTAAACGGGATGGCACTCTATGGAGGAGTTATTCCTTACGGTGGAACCTTCCTTGTCTTTTACGATTATCTTCGTCCGGCTTTACGCTTGGCATCTCTTTCCGGTGTGAAAGTAATTTATGTGTTCACTCACGATAGCATTGGACTCGGCGAAGACGGACCCACACATCAGCCGGTTGAACATCTATCTTCGCTGCGGGCAATACCGAAAGTTGTAGTTATTCGTCCCGCCGACGCAAACGAAACGGTTGAAGCGTGGAAAGTAGCAATCGAGCATACCGGTAGTCCCGTTGCATTAATATTAACAAGACAAAAACTGCCTGTGCTCGACAGAACAAAGTTAGCATCCGCCGATAATCTTAATAAAGGCGCTTATGTTCTAAAGGACTGCGATGGCGACCCGGAATTAATTTTAATGGCTTCCGGTTCCGAAGCTTCAATCACGCTTGATGCGGCAGACAAGTTGAACGAAGAAGGAATTAAAACACGTGTAGTAAGCTTTCCGAGCTGGGGATTGTTCGAGCAGCAGGATGAAGAGTATAAAGAATCGGTGCTGCCTTCAAAAGTTAAAGCACGTGTTTCTGTTGAAGCAGGAGTTGCACAGGGATGGGAGAAATATACCGGCAGTTACGGTGCGTCGGTTAGCATCGAAACGTTCGGTGCATCAGCCCCGGCAAACGTATTATTCGAAAAGTACGGCTTTACAATAGAAAACATAATTTCTGTCGCACATAAAACGCTAAAAAAAGTTGAGGAGGATTAATGATAAGAAAAATCATTATCGGTCTGGTATTAATATTTATTGTCATTCAGTTCATTCCGGTAGAAAAAGAGAATCCCCCGGTAACTGCCGATTTGGATGCACCGCCGGAAGTTAAAGAAGTTCTTAAAAGAGCTTGTTATGAATGTCATTCAAACGAAACGAACTGGCCATGGTATTCTAATATTGCACCTGTTTCGTGGCTGGTTGCTAATGATGTTGAAGAAGCACGCAGCGAGCTTAACTTTTCCGATTGGGGCCACTTAACACGAAAGAAGATTGCGAAGATAAAAGAAGAAATATGGGAAGA
>JAJRSV010000478.1 GCA_024278655.1 Bacteroidota bacterium
AAAAGGAAAGTAATGTCTTCGTTCGGATTTGATGAATTGGCAACGTACTCAATTCCTTTTGCATAAAGCTCAACAATCTGCCGTTCTTTTTCCTGCAGCTTCGAAACAAGAAACTGCGTATAAATTAACGTACCTGCGGCAATTATAAGCGCAATAATAACTAAAAGAATTTTTATATTGATCGATGCGGGACCGCCGGACATCTTTTTCATTTCATCAAATCCTTAATTAATTTTGAAACGGACAAAGATAAAATCGTCCTTTTTTCAATAAAAAATCCAGCCAAATATTAAAGACGAATGACCTCCGGATTTTGTCTTTAACCGTTCATTAAAATAGTTTGTCTTCTTTTCGGACCGACTGAAATTATCTCTATTTTGAAATTAGCTTCTTTCGAAATGAAATCGAGATACTCTTTCGTTTTATGCGGAAGTTCGTCATAAGTCTTGCATCCGGTTATATCAACGTTCCAGCCGTCGAGTGTTTCGTAAATCGGTTTTACCTTGTTTAATCTTTCAACATCGGAAGGAAAAGATTTTACTTTCTTTCCGTTCAGTTCGTAACCGACGCACACTTTAATTTTATCGAATTTGCTCAGCACATCGAGTTTTGTAATTGCAACAGATTCCACGCCGTTTATCATCACGGAATATCTAACCAAAAATGCATCGAACCATCCGCACCTGCGGGGTCTTCCGGTTGTAGCTCCGAACTCGGCACCTTCTTTTCTTAATTTCTCACCTTCTTCATCGGTAAGTTCGGTAGGGAAGGGACCGTTGCCTACTCGTGTTGTGTATGCCTTAACAATTCCGAATACCGAAGTTATTTTAGTCGGGGGAATACCTGTGCCGGTGCTTGCGCCGCCTGCCGTAGGATTCGAAGAAGTTACATACGGATATGTTCCGTAATCCACATCCAACATAGCGCCCTGCGCACCTTCGAGCAGGATGCTTTTACCTTCGGCTATTGCATTGTTTAAGTAGAGCGGAACATCGGTAATATAGGGATCAATCTCTTTATCGAATTGCAGGTACTCGTTTATTATTTCGTCAACATCTAATTTTTCCTGCCCGTAAACTTTTTCCAACAGTGCGTTTTTCTCTTCTAAATTTTCTCTTATTTTTCTTTCGAGTACATCTTTGTTTAACAGGTCAACTATCCGGATTCCCTTACGGGCAAATTTATCGATGTAACAGGGACCGATTCCTCTTCCGGTAGTTCCTATCTTTTTGTTTCCGCTTTCGCTAATCGAATCGAGCAGTTTGTGGTAAGGCATTATAAGGTGTGCGTTGTGACTGATGAACAATCTGCCGTCAACGCTTATTCCGTTTTCTTTTAATATTCTTATCTCTTCGAGTAATGCGGCGGGGTCTACAACAACGCCGTTACCGATAACACAAACCACACCTTCCCTTAATATTCCCGAAGGAATAAGATGAAGTATATATTGTTTGTCGCCGATTTCAACTGTGTGCCCTGCATTTGCGCCGCCCTGGTAACGTGTAACTATCCGGTACTTTTCGCTTAAAATATCTACAATTTTACCTTTGCCTTCGTCGCCCCACTGGCTTCCCACAAGAACGGTTACGCTCATCAGATTATCCCTGTTTAATTGTTGAATTTAGTTTAAGCAAAATAAAAACTCCGAATTAAGAAAATCCGGAGTTTCCAAAAAAATAAAACCTAAAGTAATTGTGTATCAGGAGAAAGATTTAATAGCGTCATCGACATTGTCATAAGTTTCGAAAACGGTAATAAGTTTTGTTATCATTAACAAGCTTTCTATTTTATCGGTAACGTTAGTAAGCTTTAACTGACCACCTGCTTTTTTAAGTGTTGTATAACCGCCGATAAGCATTCCGAGACCGGAACTATTCATAAACTTTACGCCGGAAAGATCGAGCACAATTCGTTTCTTACCTTCATCAATCAGTTTATGGATGAGCTCGTTAAATACCTTAGTATCATCACCGCCCATCACATTTCCCTTTAATTCGATGACGACCGCTTCGTATTTTTCGCTTGTTTTGATTTTCATAAAGAACTCCTTTAAATTTTCAGTTCAATTTAATTAGTAGAACCTACTTTTGCAAGTTTGGAATTAAACAGAAAGAGGCACACTTTTATGCAGTCAAAAATAACATTTTTACGGAACAATACAATCATAATGCCGTCTAAAAAATGAGTTCCAAAAATAAAGATAAAGATTTGCAGCAGCCGCAGATACTGGAATTAGATGACGATTTTTCGCTGATAAAGAGATTCATCGACGGCGATGAGTCTGCTTTCAGAATTTTAGTTCAGAGGCATAAAGAAAAGGTAAGGAACATCATCTATCTCACTCTGAACAACAGCGAAGTTATTGATGACCTTGCACAGGAAGTTTTTATAACGGTTTACAGGAATTTAAAAAACTTCAGGTTCGAATCGCAGTTTACTACATGGCTTTACAGGATAACGGTTAACAAGTGTAAGGATTATTTACGCAAGAAAAATGTAAGAAAGATTTTTACCCCGCTTAAAGAAGCGGACGATAAATTGGAATTTGATAACTCGGTTGAAAAAAAAGATATCTCAAGAATTGTTATGGATGCCATTCAAAAATTACCGTATAAATTAAGAGTGCCGCTGCTGCTTAAAGATATAGAAGGCTTCAGCTATCAGGAAATTGCCGAGACAATGAACATCGAACTCGGTACCGTCAAATCGAGGATTTTCAGAGCAAGGGAGGGTTTGAAAGAAATTCTTAAGCCATTGGAAGCAGAACTGAGATGAACAAGAAAGATAAAAAAGATCACGAACAGCTATCGGCTTATATTGACGGTGAACTTTCTCCCGATGAAAAACAAAGGATGGAAGAGAAGATAAACTCTTCGCTTAACCTGCAAAAGAAACTTACCGACTTAAAAAAGATTAAATCGCTTACCTCTTCCTCCTATAAAGGTATTAACGAATCGCCGTACTTCGAAACAAGACTATTTGCCGAGTTGGCTTCGCGAAAACCTTTTCTGAAGAGAATAAAAAAATGGATGCCGGCAATCGTTTTTGCTTTTGCCGCCATCGTATTGATGATAGTGCTAAAAGCCGACCCGCACATAATCGATAACCTTATCGAAAAACAAAAAACGAACATCGCCGGTTTTTACAAAGAAAACTTAAAGCCGTTGTTGTTTGCTGCCGACCTGAGTAACGAAGATATTTTTAACTTTGCAATGTACCGTAAGTTACCGCTCGATAAAGAGAACAATCAGTATTTAGAGCTTGGATACGATACAACCGGTAACCAGTACTTCGAAATAAAAAAGATTGCGGAAGATAACAACCAAAACAATTATCAAAAATTTATTGCCGCACTCGAGTTAAACGAAAAGCAGAAAGAAAAAATAGATTCGATTATAAAAGAATATGCCGATGAACTGAACTCGCAGATACTCGTAAATGAAAACAACACTGTTGCAATAAACGCAAACCTGTGGGACTACCAGAAAGCTTTGCTTACAGATTTGATGATTTTTGCCGAAACATCGAACCGGAAAAAATTCCGCGAAATGGTTCCGCACTCGGTTTCCTTCACAAACAATTCCGATTTGTTCGATGTTGTTCATAAGTTCCGGAAAAAGAAAAGTAAAAGTTATATTATCCTTACACCCGACTCTATCTTTTCGGAAGACCTTGATGTTAATACGGATGAAATCAAAAACCAGTTGAAGGAATTACAGATTACTCTTGAAGGCGATACTAATAAAATTAAATCTTTCAGCATAAAGATTAATTACGATTCCACGTGGCAGAAGCTTGGCGATAAAGTAAAATGGAACAGCAATTTTAAAATCTCAGTAGATACAAATAGATGCAGGGTCGATTTGTCCGGCTTCTTCGATAATAAAAATTCTTTTAATACCGACAGCTTAAATGCGATGCTCGACAGTCTCACAAAAAATTTCAAATCTTTTTCGATGGTAATTCCGAAAATTGAACATTTCGATAATAAAATTAAATTTTACTTCGACGGCGATTCTTCAAAATCATTTGAGTTTAAGTACCAGGAGTTTGATATCGATTCGCTGATGGAAGCTCAACGAAGAATGCTCGATTCGTTACCGAAACTTAACTGGAAAGAGTTTTACTTCGAAGGTGATTCGCTTCTTTCCGAAAAGTTTCCGAGGTTCAAAGATTATTTTAAGGAGTTTGAATACAAGGAAGACATACGCGAACAGATGCGCGAATTAAGAGAGGAATTAAGAAAGTTCAGGGAAGAAATGAGGAAATGGCAGGAGGAATTAAGGAGGCAGAAGAAACAAAAGACCGAAGAAGTAAGTTTTAATTGATTTTGCTGACCGCTACGCCTATGTAAAACCGTTCCTCTGAGAACGGTTTTTTTTATGTTATTACCGAAAATTGATTCGACCATCCTTGTTTTAATCCGTTTATATATCTTTTCTTTACTTATATTTAGAAAAATACTTAATTTCACAAGCTTTATAATGGTGTATTAACGTAATTCGATAAATATTGAAGTTAGCTTTTAAATTTGAAACCGGATAAAAAATACATATTCGATTCCTTTCAATTCAAGCTGTTCCTCGTTTCGGCAGGAATATTAACTCTTTTTAAATTACTGTTCGATTCTTCCGATGCTTTAATCTATCTGCTTGTAAACGATTTGCTGGTATTAATTACAATTACGTTTCTGTTTCTTTCGGCGGTAGTTTACTTTTTGAACCGGCGCACCGTTCCGCTTTCGCTAATTATGAACATCGGAATAATCAGTGCGTTTATATTTCTGCTTATAGCTTTTTCCGATTCATTCTTCGCACTCTTTTTCGAAAAAGCTTACGATAAAATTGCAAATCCCGGATTAGCTGCTTCGGTTATTTCAATCATTTATGTTTTTCTTATAACGTGGTTTGCGGTTTACATTTTCGTGGCGTTGCGTCATCTGTTTTTTTTAAGGCAGAGTAAAAATCTTTCGGTTTATTTTAATACGATGCTTGCGTTTTTTGTGCTTGCGGCAGTTACACGTCACTACCTGGAATCAACCGATTTATCATTTATAAACGATACGTTTCTTATGATTTCGGTGCTGCTGATGTTTATTAATTCAATCAGGATTTCGTGGATTGCATTTTTAACGAAGAAAGAAAAAGTCGGCTTACTGTTTTTATCGATTATTATCTTTGTGCTTTTTGTGTTAAATGCAAGCGGCACCGGTAATACTGCCACAACAAGTAAACTTTTATATTCGTTTTCCCCGACACTTAATGTTTTCGTTTCACTTACGTTAATTTACGGAGCCGTTTACTTCGGGGTTTTGTTTTTTACAACTCTTTTCCATCTTCCAACCGCCGAAGCATTCGACAGGAAAGCCGAAGAAGTTTCATCGCTGCAGTATTTCAGCAAGCTTATTACGCAGGTGCTCGATTTTAAGGAGCTTGCACAAACGGTTACCGATATTACGGTAAGGTTGGGCAATGCGGATTCATCGTGGATAATCTGGAAAGAGAACGGCGATTACATTTCACTTGCAAATAAAAATATCGGCTACGTCGATTCGGAAGCAATTAACAAAATTGTTTTGAAGAACATCGATATTAATAAAATTTCAGAAACGACTTTTCTTTCTGTGAATGATTTTGAAGATAAATTAAAAATGAACCTGCCGTTAAAGCGGCTTGCAGTTTCGCCGCTTAAAGCGCACGCGCAGGTAAAAGGTTTGCTGATTGCAGGAAGAAAGAGTGACAACAAATTCGGTGAAGAAGATAAAGATGCTATCGATACATTTTCGGATTATGCATCGGTTGCAATCGAAAACTCAACATTGCTCGAAGAATCGATCGAGAAAGAACGGCTTGAAAAAGAGCTTGATGTTGCAAGGGAAATTCAGCGAAGGATTCTTCCGCCTGAAAATCCGAGATACACCGGCTTGGAAATTTCGTCCGTTTTCATTCCCGCGTTCGAAGTCGGCGGCGATTACTACGACTTTTTCGAAATATCGGACACTAAACTTGGCTTTGTAATTGCAGATGTTTCGGGCAAAGGTATTTCGGCGGCATTTATTATGGCTGAGGTAAAAGGTATCTTCCAATCGTTATCGAAAATAATTCAAAGTCCGGCTGAAATACTTATAAAAGCAAACGAAACACTTAAATGCACACTCGACAGTAAAACATTTGTAAGCGCGGTTTACGGTTTGATAGATTTTGAAGACGAAACGCTGCAATTATCGCGGGCGGGTCATTTACCGGTTTTGCTTTTGCGGGATAAAGAACCGCAGAGGATAAAGCCAGCCGGTCTGGCACTCGGGTTAACGGAAACGGAGTATTTTAAAAATAATCTGGAACAGGTAACAATCAATCTTAAAAAGGATGACACGATTGTTCTTTATACCGACGGGATAACGGAAGCAAAAAACGAGAGGTTGGAAGATTTTGGCGAAGAATATTTTGCAAATATTTTAATGAGTAACTTAAACAATAAAGCTGACGAGATTAGTAAAAAAGTAATAAGCGAAGTAACCGTATTTTCGAAAGAACATTCGCAATACGATGATATAACTTTAGTAATTTTAAAATGGAAACAAAAAATTAATATCGACGGAGACAAACATGGCAGAATTCAGCACATCAGTTGTAAATAAAGGTGACGTTAGCATCATCTATTTAAAAGGTTACCTCGATGCACACACGGCACCGGCGTTGGAAGATAACTTTATGAAATTAATAGATGAAAACAAATTCAAGATAATTGCAAACTTTAGCGAACTTGAATACATAAGCAGTGCGGGTTTGGGTGTGTTCATGGCTTATATCGAAAAAATAAGAGACAACAAAGGCGATATAAAACTTACCAATATGAGTGAAAAAGTTTTTAACATATTCGATCTGTTAGGATTTCCTCTTTTATACGAAATATTTAAAACCGAAGAAGAAGCGTTGGAAAAATTTAACGAAAGCAAAAGCGTTGGAAACGAATAATAAATATAAAAGTGAATTGCAGGTAAAAAGCAAAACAGAAAATCTTTCGCTGATAAGAGATTTTGTAAGCAGCAAAGCCGAAGCCGCAAAGTTCTCGCGTGAAGAAATAGAGAACATTATGCTTGCCGTTGACGAAGCTTGCACAAATATTATTAAGCATGCTTATAAATCCAATCCCGACGGTAAAATAAATATCAAAATCGAGTATAACTCCGATAAGTTTGTAATTACAATAGAAGACTACGGGCGCTCTTTCGATCCAGAAAAAGTTCCTGTACCCGACCTTCCCCGCTATCACTGCGAAAAGAAAGTCGGCGGACTGGGAATATATTTGATGAAAACATTAATGGATGATGTTAAATATATTTCGGTTCCGGGAAAATATAACCGTGTAATTCTTTCCAAAAATTTTAGCGTATCGCAAAATTGATGAGTGATACTAAAAACTTAAAACTAAAGCGGAATCTTACTGCTCTTGTTGATTTCAGCAGGATAATAAATTCAAGCATCGATCTTCAGTTTATTCTGAACAATGTTTTGTTAACCTGCCTCGGAAAGTTTCTGGCAACAAGGGGGTTAATTGCTTTAAACGAAAACGGAGTGATAAGAGTTAAGCATTCAAAAGGAATAAGCGATAAGCTGATAGAAAAGTTTCCTTTGCTCGATGCCGGGGATAACTGCCTCAATTCCGATTCGCTTAAAAAGTTTAGGAACTCTGCCAAACTTAAAGCCGCCGAAAAAATCAGCTCGTCGGATGATTGTGTGGGAATTGTGTGCCTTGGCGAAAAGCTTAACAAAACCGAATACACACAAGACGACCTCGAGTTTTTAAAAACAATCCTTAATATTTCAGCTACGGCAATACAAAACTCGGTTAGGATAAATGAACTCCAGAAAGTAAACAGGGAGCTGGATTCAAGGATTCAAAGACTCAACTCGTTGTTTGAATTGAGCAAAGAGTTCGGGTTGTTTTCCGAATCGACCAAAGTAAGCAAACTGCTGGTCTTTTCGCTTATCGGTCAGTTTCTTATTCAGAAATTTGCGGTAGTGGTTTTTGAGGATGGGAAAATCGATATCCTGGAATCGAAGTTCGACAAAGATGAACTGATAAAAGTTGTTGAGGAAAGCGGTTCAAGAGAAATTACCGAAACAATTAATGTTGAAGAGCTTGATGAAAAGTACGAAGGATTTAAGCGGCTCGGTATAAACTTAATCGTTCCGATGCAGGTGCAGGGTAAAACAAAAGGACTGATTCTTTTAGGTGAAAGGATTAATAAGCAGCCGTACTCCGAAACCGATATCGAGTTTATTTATTCTGTCGGAAGTCTTGCAATTATCTCTATCGAAAATAAGCGTTTGTTTCAGGAAGAACTGGAGAAGCGGAAACTTGAAGAAGAGCTTGACCTTGCACGCGAAATTCAGCAGAATCTTCTTCCGCAAACACTGCCTGCTTACAGCAGTTACGATATCGCCGCACTCAACATGTCGTCGAAACAGGTTGGCGGAGATTATTACGATGTTATTCCTTTAGACGAAAACAAGTTTTGTGTTGCAATAGCCGATGTTTCGGGCAAAGGTTTTCCCGCTTCACTTTTGATGGCAAACATACAGGCGTTTTTACAAATAATATGCAGGCAAAAAGTTAACCTTCCGGATGCTACCGCTTTAATTAACGATTTGATTTGTGCCAACACAAGCGACGGAAGATTTATAACTTTCTTTTGGGCTTTGATGGATAATGCGGCAAGAAAAATCACGTATGTTAATGCCGGGCATAATCCGCCTTTGTTAATAAGAGACGGAAAAATAACCAAGCTGAAAAAAGGCGGAATGATTTTCGGTGTAATGGAAACTTCTGTGCCGTATATTTCCGAAACCATAAGCTTGAAAAAAGATGATGTTCTCATTTTGTTCACCGACGGAGTTTCGGAAGCGATGAATGTAACGGGAGAAGAGTTCTCGGATGAAAGACTGGAAAAACTTGTGATTGATTTGTCATCGAAAAATGCAGATGAAATTGTGGAAGGAATTAAAAACGAAGTGCAGCAGTTCAGTAAAGGAACCGATCAGTCGGATGATATAACACTTGTTGTGTTAAAAGTTAAATGAATAAACTCAAAGCCACATATATAAAACTAAAGCCGCGAATTATAATTTCGTTCTCGATTATAATAATAGGCATTGCTCTGCTTAATGTTTATCACGTGTTGGAAGTGAAAGTTACAAGCAACGATGAGTGTTTGTGGATACCGAAACCTGTTACTGCAGACAGCTCGGTTATTCATTTCGATAAAGTTAAAGTAAACGGCGTTACCTGGAATGCCGGCATTAGAGACGGCGACCGGTTGTTGGAAATAAACGGCGTGCCGCTTAAAAGCACATATCAGGCGCAGGCAATCCTTAATAAGGTTGAAGGCGGAAGTTACGCCGAATATGTTGTCAGGAAACCGGACGGAAAAATATTAACTACTAAAGTTTATATTAAAAAGCTTATTCAATACGGAAGTCTTGCAAGTTCGTTATCTGCACTTATCTGGTTCTTAATCGGCTTTATTGTTTTGATGGCAAAACCCGACGGACTTACGAACAAGCTTTTTTATGCTATCGGCGTTCTTTCCGTATTCGCTGCAATGGAAGCACTGCTACCGTGGAATATCGTAGGCGGCGAACCTCTTATTACATCGGAATTTCTGTTAACAACAATTATGATTCTCTGGGCAATAGGTATAAGTTTTATAGGTGTTGCCGTATTGTATTTTTTCTGGATGTTTCCGCGTCCGTTTAAATTTGCCGAAAAGAAATGGGTAAAAAGATTGCTGATAATAATTCCGTCTTTGCTTACTGTTTATGTCCTTTATATCAGCGCTCAGACTTTCATCTTTAAGCAATTAAGCTTTTCATTTTTTATAGGATTTCTTTCCGTCTATTCGATTATGGTAGCAATATTAAATATTGTTGCAATCGTTTCTCTTTTTATTAATTACCGGCGTGTTGAAAAGAAGGAACAGAAAAAACCTTTGCTGCTTATTATAGTTGCTTTCCTGTTCGGCATAGCGGTTTCAGTTTACGCAAACAGAATTGCACCTGCTATTGCCGATGTTATCTTCAACTCACCCGAATATTATGCGCCGATAGTATTGATAGTACTTGTACCACTGGCTGTAGCTTATGCTGTGTTCAAATATCAGTTAATGGATGTGAGTGCTGTAATACGAAACGCCATAGTTTACGGTACTGCAACCGTAACTATTGCCGCAATTTACTTTCTTGTAATTTATCTTGCCGGTCATCAGGTTAGTATGCTGGTAGGAACCGAGAACCGCGGAATTGTTGCCGGAATTTTCTTTGTGATTTTTGCTCTCATTTTTCAATCGACCAAAGACAGGTTCCAGGATTTCCTCACCAGGAAATTTTATCCCGAGCAGTTTGCACATCAAAGAATTTTGGTTGAATTGAGCAACGAACTTGCAACGGCTGTCGGTGTGGAAAATATACTCGAATTGCTGAAGCATACATTTGTCGATGCGCTTAAGATTGGCAAATTCGGTTTAATGATTTCCGACAAAAAAGGAGAATTGAAATTAGTTGAAAGTGTTGGACTTAATGAAGAAGAATATTTAATCGTTCAATCGGGCATTTGTGATTTTATAAAGAAGAAATCACTCGTTACTAAATATCCAGCAATTGAGCAGAACGATTTTAAAAAGATTTTCACTTACGAAACAGCAAGCAAATTACTGCGCGACGAAATTTATACAATCATTCCGATGATGGTAAAACAAAAAGTTGTTGGATTATTGTTATTCGGTTTGAAGCATTCCGGTTCTCAATTCAGCGGCAAAGATCTCGAATTGCTCTGGGCTGCGGCTAATCAGGCGGCGGTATCTATCGAGAATGCGCGTCTTTACGAATCGGAAGCCGAAAAGCTGAAGTTAGAGCGTGACCTCGATTTGGCACGGACAATTCAGGAGGGCTTGCTTCCATCCGAAATACCGAGGATAAAAAATCTTGATATCTGCGGCGAGATGATTCCCGCAATGCAGGTTGGCGGCGATTACTTCGATCTGCTTCCGGTAAACGGTTCCGACTCTAAACTCTACGTAGTTATCGGTGATGTTTCGGGAAAAGGATTATCCGCATCGCTTTATATGACAAAGCTTCAAACGATGGTTAAGTTTGCATGCACATCCGAAAAAAGTCCGAAGGAAGTTTTGGTTGAAATTAACAAACGGATGTACGGCGAAATTGAACGAAGCTGGTTCGTAACAATGACAATTGCTTATTTCGATCT
>JAJRSV010000479.1 GCA_024278655.1 Bacteroidota bacterium
AACTGTCTTGCACCGATGGTGAAAGTACTGAATGATGCTTTCGGTGTTGAAAAAGGTTTTATGACAACTGTTCACGCATACACAAACGATCAGCGTCTGCTTGATTTACCTCATAAGGATTTAAGAAGAGCAAGGTCGGCTGCACTTTCAATTATTCCTACAACTACCGGCGCGGCAAAAGCAGTAGGAAAAGTAATCCCCGAACTTAACGGAAAACTTGACGGAATGGCAATGCGAGTTCCAACTCCCGACGGTTCGATTACCGATTTGGTTGCAGTACTGAAAAAAGATGTTACGGTTGAAGAAGTTAACGCAGCATTCAAAGCGGCTGCCGAAGGTTCATTGAAGGGAATAATGGAATACACCGAAGAGCCGATTGTATCGGCTGATATTGTCGGTAATCCCCATTCAAATATTTTCGATTCGTTATCCACTATGGCAAACGGTAACCTTGTTAAGGTTATCGGCTGGTACGATAATGAGTTCGGTTACTCTTGCAGAGTAGTAGATTTGATAAAGAAAATAGCTTAAGTAGTAACGAGCATTCTGCGTCTTAATATTAAGGCGCAGAATCTCATTGTTTATTAAAATAATATTCTCAAATCCTTTCCCTTCTTGATTCATCAAAAAATTCTTTACGGGGAAACCGGGTTTACTCATTAAAAACAAAAGCGGTGTGCCTGAAATGAAGAAGCTAACAATAGATGAAGTTCAACTGAAAGATAAAAGAGTTTTGGTACGTGTGGATTTCAACGTGCCGCTCGATGAAAATGGAAATATCACAAACGATATGCGAATTAAAGCATCACTACCTACAATTAAAAAAATAATTGAAGAAGGCGGCAAAGCAATTTTAATGAGTCATTTGGGAAGACCGAAAGGAAAGCCTGACCCCAAATTAAGCTTAAAGCCCGCCGCAAAAAGATTAAGCGAGCTTTTGGGTAAAGAAGTTAAGTTTGCCGCAGATTGCCTTGGCGAAGAAACAAAAGCAATTGTTAATTCGCTTAAGCCGGGCGATGTTTTATTGTTAGAGAATTTACGTTTTTATGAAGGCGAAACTAAAAACGATCCCGGCTTTGCAAAGCAGCTTGCGGAGTACGGCGATGTTTACATTAACGATGCATTCGGTACGGCGCACCGTGCTCATGCATCCACCGAAGGCGTCACGCACTTTATTGATATTTGTGCCGCAGGATATTTAATGAAGAAGGAACTCGACTATCTCGGTTCGGCACTTGCAAACCCGAAGAGACCTTATTGTGCAATTTTAGGCGGAGCTAAAATTTCCGGAAAGATTGATGTTATAAACAACCTTATCGATAAAGTTGATGTTCTGCTAATCGGCGGGGGAATGGCATTTACGTTTTTCAAAGCACAGGGAAAAGAGATAGGTAAATCGCTGTTGGAAGAAGAGAAGCTTGAACTTGCAAAACAGCTGCTTGATAAAATCGAAAAATCGGATTTAAAATTTCTGCTCCCGGTTGATGTAGTTGCAGCAAATGAGTTCAGTAATGACTCGCCTTTTACAGTCGTCTCTGCAGATAATATTCCTTCAGATAAAATGGGATTGGATATAGGACCCGAAACCGTTAAATTATTTAAGGAAGAATTGTTAAAATCGAAAACAATTGTATGGAACGGTCCGATGGGTGTTTTTGAGATGGATAATTTTGCCAAAGGCACTTTTGAAATTGCCAAAGCGTTAGCTGAAGCAACTGAAAACGGTGCAGTAACTGTAATCGGCGGAGGCGATTCAGCCGCTGCTGTTAGTAAAGCGGGATTAGAGGATAAAGTTTCTCACGTTTCAACAGGCGGCGGTGCTTCACTCGAATTTCTTGAAGGTAAAACCTTACCCGGCGTTGTTGCATTAAATGATGTTTAATAAAAATTTACAGGAATTAAATTGAGTAACTATTACAGACCGAGAGGGTTCGGCGGATTCAGTCTTTTTCCACCGGTTATTAAAAATTTACTGATAATAACCGGTGTGGCTTTTTTCTTTCAGATAATGATGCAGAATATTGTAATCGACGGAATGAACGGCGAATCGTTTTTATATCACTGGTTCGCTTTGAATCCTTTAGGTTATAATTTCCAGGTATGGCAGCTTATTACT
The DNA here is from genome assembly GCA_024278655.1 of Bacteroidota bacterium. Lineage (GTDB taxonomy): Bacteria > Bacteroidota > Ignavibacteria > Ignavibacteriales > Ignavibacteriaceae > BMS3ABIN03. The sequence continues at coordinate 2,117 of JAJRSV010000479.1, forward strand.
TATCTTTTTATGCATGGCGGATTTTCTCATATACTATTTAATATGTTTGCATTGTGGATGTTCGGAATGGAGATAGAGAACATCTGGGGTTCTAAAAAGTTTCTCACGTTCTATCTGCTTTGCGGTGTTGTAGCAGGTATATTCCAGTTGGTTCTGCCGCCGCTTTTCGGTGCACCGCCGGCGCCTACAATCGGAGCTTCGGGTGCTGTTTACGGTGTGCTTATTGCTTTCGGTATGCTGTTCCCCGATCGTTACATTTATATTTATTTCCTTGTTCCCGTTAAAGCAAAATATTTAATCGGATTTTTAATTATACTCGAGTTCTTACTTTTCAATCCTGCAGGAAGTATTGCACGCCTCGCACACATTGGCGGAGCAATTGCCGGGTTCCTGTTTATTATGTTCGACAGGTCGATTGATTCACCCGTTAAAAGCAAGCTGATGGGCAGAGGGTACTATTCCGGCTCATCCTCAGGAGGAACATTCAGCAGCTTTGCGGAAAAGTTTAAAAGAAAGAAAGATGACATTCCCGAAGCAAAATACTACGATTTAAATGAGAAGAATGAAGAGGATGAAATTTCGCAGGAAGAAATCGACAGGATACTCGATAAAATAAGCCAGTCGGGTTACCAGAACTTAACCGAACGCGAGAAGAAAATTCTTTTTGAAGCAAGTAAAAAGATGAAGTAATTTTGAACCGGATAACTTTAAAATTTGCTTCTTTATTATTCGGGGGGATTTTACTTGTTATGAGTTTAAACGCCTGCGGCGAGGAAGAACCTGTACCGCAGGATAAGATGATAAAAATCTATGTCGATCTTTTAGCTGCACAGGATACGCTTGCCGATAAATCCATATCAACCGATTCGCTTCGTTTGTTCGTTCTTTCGAAGCACGGTGTTTCCGATTCCGATTACAAACAGACGGTAAAATATTATAACGAAAACCCGGAACGCTGGGAAGATTTTCTGAACAAAGCAATTGAATACGTAGAGAAGCTGAAAGCCGAAAGCGAAGCGGAAGAGAAAAAGTTAAAGGAAGAGGCAGATAATTAATAAATACGTGGCTGCTTACTATAACTCATCTGCCATTAACACCCGATTTTTAATCGGGTGGCAAACAAGCAAAAAACACAAAAGCAATAGCGGTTTTAACCGCCGATACATTCCGGCTAACACACAGCCCGACGCGGAGTTCAATAGGTCGTTCCGATGGAACTTTTGGTTTTGTTTTTTTTCTTTTCACGGCAGTTGCCTGCCGTGCTATAAATAGGTCGTCTCTAACGAGACTAAATATTCTGACAGAAGAAACAGGCAGAAAGCATAGGTCAGTTCTCAATCAAATTCCGTTCGTTTTAGAGCTTGTGTTGAAATTATAAATATAAAGCAGCCCACGATTTTAATCGTGGGAATCTAAACAACAAATGCCATTAATAATTAACCGTTTCAACGGTTTTTAGCTCTTTCACACAATCTCTTTAGCGAACGGATAATGAAAGCACTACACCCACTAACTTGGCTTTAGCCCAAACACAACGTTGTGCGAACATTCTGTTCGCACTACAATTGGGTGCGATTTTACTAACATAAGCAGATACGGTTTTAACCGCCGATACATTCCGGCTAACACACAGCCAGCCACGGAGTTCAATAGGTCGTTCCGATGGAACTTTTGGTTTTGTTTTTTTTCTTTTCATGGCAGTTGCCTGCCGTGCTACAAATAGGTCGTCTCTAACGAGACTAAATATTCTGACAGAAGAAACAGGCAGAAAGCATAGGTCAGTTCTCA
>JAJRSV010000480.1 GCA_024278655.1 Bacteroidota bacterium
CTGTTAACCTGTGCGCACGTAATTAACTATCCCGATACGGTAGTTTCGTATGCAGAGGGGATAGGCGGGGTTGTTACCGATATTGTTGAAGCAATTTTAATTAAGGATAAACAGTATGTGTTTGCTGCGGGTTTTCCGGAAGACAGCAAGCTTGATATTCTTGCGTTGGATAAAAAATCGGACCTGGCAATTGTAGGAAAGGATTACGGTTCGCTTTATAGTTATGCTTTTCCTGTTTTCGATTTTCCGCTTGGCAAAGCAAAAGAGCTTGAATGGGGAACGTTTGTTTACGTGTTCGGCTTTCCGGTAAATTACCAGATGATAACAAAAGCTTTAGTCAGCAGTCCCGACAGAGATAAGTCGGGTGCATTTTTAATTGATGCGGTTGTAAACCGCGGTTACAGCGGCGGATTAGTGCTTGCAATCAGAGACGGAATTCCGAATTTCGAGTTGGTCGGAATAGTTCAGTGGGCTCCAAGAGGTGAGACGGAAATTCTCGTTCCCGAAAAAAGAAGCAGCGGCAATGTGCACAATACATTTATTCCTTACAAAGGGGATATTTACGTAGATACTTATAAAGATTTGAAATACGGAATTGCCCGGGTTATTCCCGTAGAAACGGTTATGAAGTTTCTTAAATCGTACGAAAAGGAATTAATAAACGAGGGCTATTATTTAGATAGCTTTTTTAATCGCAGGAATTATTAAAAGATTTTCGATCAGTTGAAGAGAAGTGTAAACAGGGAGGTAAGAAGTGATAAAAAGTATGCTGTGCTTAAAAGAAGTTTAACCTTAGGTTTTATCCCTCTCAGCAATGTAAATTGTAAGTAACCCTGATTCTTGTCTTCAAACTGATATACATCTACTGAACCGGATGCTATTGCCAGTTTGCTGCCTGAAATCTTATATTTCATTTCGACTCCATTAATTGTGAATAAGTAATTTATTATCGCAAACAAAAAATAAATATTTAGTATTTACTTAATATTAACCAGGTGTTATGAAATTGTTAACTTTTACCGGTGTGCAGTGAACCTGAAATGAAGGTAAGAAAGTGTTAATTAAGATTTGCCAACCGCTTCGGTTGCTTTCCTTTCACAAAGCTCCTTAAAGTTATTCAGATTTTTTAACGCGGTGGATTTTAGCTTTGACAATGCTATACGTGTAAAGAGCCGGTTAATTAAATTTTTAACAAAAGACTCTTTACCGGAAAACCGGCTCGGGAAAAATTTTACTGTGAGTCTTGTGCCCTTTCCTTCTTCTTTTAATTTATAGTCCGATATAAACACATAACGGTTATCTATTGCCGCTTCTTCGATGTAAGTTATTTCATTCTCTTTTACTTCGTTAAACTCGGTTACAAAATGAATTTCGAGATCGTCGAATACGCAGGTATGTGTACCGTTTATTCTGTTAATCGGTTTGTTGTTCTTTAACTTTTTTAAGTCGGGAATGTACTCAAGCTTCGCGTTGTAATCCGTAAGCAGTTGATGCACAAGCAGTATAGGTGCATCGATAAAAATTGAAGCATCGGCAGTCGAATAGTCATAGTCCGGTCTTTTAAACTTTGTTACATCGGGCACTTCTTTGATTACTGCTGAAAGGGGAATATACTTAATATTAACTGTCTCGAAGTTTGTAAACTTTTCGGAATGAACTTTAAACTGAACCCACGGTTCCAGTTTTTGAGCTTCTGATTTTTGTGTGTTTATATAGTTATCCGTCATTAAAAGGTATTCATTATCGTTTATTCTGTTCTTCAGCAGCCGGTGAGCAAGGATAACATCGCTGCCCATAATCTTTGTGAAATTTTGAATGTTTACTTCTTCCAGCAATCCGTAGTGTGCAATAAACTTTAAGGATAAATTAGCTGCAGTACGGCATGCACCGCACTGGCAAACGTTATCTCTTTGAATAATTTTCAGATGTGTGTGAAAATCGATGAACATTTTTTTTGCCTGCGAAATCAAATCGGGTAAAGCGGGAGGATCGCCCTTACGGAAAAACAGAACGGCATCACCTTCAATTTCCGAAACAACCATCTTTAAGCTGTTAGAGTTAAGAACTACTTCAATCAATTCGGAAATAATATGTTTGCTGTGTCTGCTTTCGGTTTCGGTAACAAACTTTGTGTATCCGCTGATATCGGGAATAAATATTAAAGCCTGAGTTTCCATATAAAATTAAATGGTTTAAAATACAATTGTTTGAAAATAGCCAATTAATAGAACGAAATGAAGTATAAAAATGCAATCGGCTTTGAGACAATAATGAATTTATATAAGATACGATTAATAAATTTATAAAAATTTGTTTGAATTGTAACAATCGGTATTGAATGCGAGTCTAACATTTGTGGAGACAGAGCAATGATAAAAAAGTTTATAGAAAAAGCAGCGGTAAAGCTCAATTGCCCTAACTGCAGCAAAAAGATTGATTATGCTTTTGTGTGCAAAATGGAATCTTTTATCGGTACAAGATATGCCTTTTTTTGTGAGTGTTGTCAAAAGCTGATAGGCATTACTAACAAAAACAATTCCGCTCTTCTTTCACCCGTAAGGCAAAACAATAACCGGTATTACAATTGATTTTTATTCCAGTATTACGCCGCCTCCAAGACAAACCTCACCGTCGTAAAATACGGCAAACTGTCCCGGAGCAATTCCTTTATCGGGCTTGCTTAACTTAACGGTTCCTGTTCCGTTCTCATTAATTGTTAAAGTGCATTCGTAAAAGTTAACCCCGTGCCTTATCTTTACAAGCAAATTTTCTTTCGAAGGTTTCTCTTCCAATATCCAGTTAAACTTGCCCACTTTAAACTCATCGCGTTCCCGTGCAGCCCGGTTTTCGCGCGAAACATAAACAATGTTATTTTTAACATCTTTCTGAACTACGTACCATGGACCTCCGCCCAATCCCAAGCCAGATCTTTGCCCGATTGTATAAAAATAATACCCGGGATGTTTGCCCATTACTTTTCCTGTGTCGATATCAATAATCTCTCCTTCAACTTCACCGAGATGGTGCTTAATAAACTCCCTGAACTTAACCTGTCCCAAAAAGCAAATACCCTGACTGTCTTTCCTGTTCATATTCGGCAGTTGGAGTTTTTGGGCAAGTTCGCGAATCTCGGCTTTTGTGTATTTGCCAATAGGGAAAAGTCCGCGGGCAAGCTGCTGCTGCGTTAAGTATGCCAGAAAGTAAGTCTGGTCTTTAACCGGATCGGGAGATCTTTTCAAAATAAATTTTCCGTTCTTCTCTTCTATTTGTGCATAATGTCCGCTTGCAACTTTTTCGAACGACGAATCGATTTTATCATAAAACTCTCCGAACTTTATCAAACTGTTGCAGAATATATCGGGGTTGGGCGTTCTTCCTTCTTTTATCTCTTCGATTGTATAAGTAACAACGGTGTTCCAGTATTCATCCTGAAGCGAAAGAACTTCCAAGGGAACATCCGCCTGTTTGCAAACAGCCCGGGCGTACTTCAGGTCTTCCTCCCATGGGCAATCGCCGAGAAACGAAAACTCATCCTGAAGCCAAATCTTCAAATAGAAAGCGGTCAGGTCGTGCCCATCATCCTTTAAAAGTCTAAGCGCAACCGAGCTGTCAACTCCGCCCGAAAGTAAAACGGCTATCTTCATTTATAAAACAAACTTCTTTACTGATTTGAAAAGTAAAAATAAACAAATGAAGCGGAAGATGTGAGTCTATTCAAAATAAACAGAGCGGGATTATTTGCCGGGGTTTTTCTTTTTTCTTTGGCTTAGGTTTTCGATTACTTTATCGTAAAGCTCTTTGTTAACCTTGCTTAAAATAAGAGTGATAAGTTTACTCGAGTTCTTCATCTTTTGCGAAAAGCCGATACAAACGTTGTTGTTGTCGCACACTTTCAACACTCCCGAGAGTCTGCCGTCGAATATACCGCCTTTAAGCTGCGTTATATCGCGGTAATAAATTGTTATCACTTTGTTAGAAAGCAAAAAATTACTGCAAATCATTTTTTCTTCATCCGCTTCAATTTTATAAGGAAGGATTTTATAATAGGTGAAATATGTGCGGTTTATTATAAACAGAACCGACAGCGAAACAATAAACGGAATCAGCAGAAAGAGATTTTCATCCAGGTACCAGGCAATAGGAATAATATATATTATCAGCAGTAAGGTTACAAGTATATTACCAAACCGGAAGATGAATTTAAATAAAGCCGAATAAGTAAATGTTTGCATATTTGTCTATCGTTTAAAATTTGAGAATAAAAGATAAGAAATTTTTTGGCGTTATCGGAAGAATTATTCTTCGATTTTAAGGGCTTTAAGAGTTATAATAAATTTGCTGCCGCTCGGCTGATTGTCGTCTATTTTTATTTTAGCGCCCATTTCCAGCAGGATTGTTTTAACGAGACTGAGTCCTAAGCCATAACCGCGCACACCTATTTTTTCAGATGTTGAACTTCTGTAAAACCGTTCGAAGATTTTTTCTTTGTCCGAATCTTTAATTCCGATTCCCTTATCTTCAACACGAAACTCAACTTCCTCATCGGTCTTTTTCAGAAATACTTTAATGGTTTCATTATTCGGTGAATATTTTACTGCATTGTCTATCAGGTTTTCAACAACCATTGCAAATTTTTCGGCATCACCTTTAATGTAAATGTTCGGTTCGATGTGAAGCTCTATTGTATGAGAGTTGATTTGTTCCGGCGTGTTGGAAACAATCAGCTTACTCAAATTAAAAATTGATATACTCTGTTTTGAATTTTTATCCTGCTTTGAAAGCATCAAAAGTGTTTTAACTATCTTTACCATGTTGTCGGTTTGCTTTAATAACTGTCGTAACGATTCTTTGTACTCATCGGTCGTTCTGTCTTTCTTCAATATGTATTCAAGTTCGGTCTTAACCGCGGTTAAGGGATTCATTAATTGATGAGACGCATGATCGGTAAACTGTGCAAGCTGGTTAACGTAAGATTCAATCCGGTCGAACAATCCGTTAAGAGTATCTCTTAATCTTCCCAACTCATCGTCGGGATGAGCATCTATCTCAATCCTCGAGGTTAGACTTTTAGCAGAAATTTTCTCCGCCGTTTTTATAATATTGTTTATCGGCGAAAGACTTTTTTTGCCGATGAATATACTTGCAAACAAAACCAGTATAATAATAACCGGCAGCAGGAATAAGTTGAATGTTATAATTTTAGTTAAAACGAATTTAAATTCGTTATCTACCGTAGCTAATTGAAGTATTGCAACTTTGTTTCCGGTATCTGTGTATAACGGAAAATAACCGACCCTTAATCTTTCACCGTCAATCGAAAGATTTTCGAATGTGTTGTTGTCAAATTCACTATCTATATCAACAGGTATTACAATCGGATGTTTAATGTTACCGCTCGATATAAGAATTTCGCCCGTGGGGTTATAGATTTGAAGAAAGTATGGATTATCGGTAATCGTTTGAAAATCGGGTTCTTCAAGCTCACTGAAATCCAAAATTGTAATTGACGAATCCTGCACATCTAAACCGGCAACAACTTTTTCCGCCTCGTGTAGTAAACGTTTATCCAGATTTGTATGAAGCACATAATTTGTGATAGAGATAAGCAGGATATTAAAGAGCACAATGATAAACAGGAATATCGAAACATTCAGCAAAATAAAACGCTTTAACGAGGGGGTAAGAAAATTCATTTTAGATTTATTCGGCAATTAGTAAATATCCTTCTCCGTATAATGTCTTAATATACTTTTTCCCTGTTCCTTCTTCCAGTTTTTTGCGAAGGTTTTTTATAGTTGCTTCACACACATTTGTCTTGGGAATAAAGTTTAGCTTCCACACATTTTGTATAAGCTGCTCTTTGTTAATAACCGTACCCTGGTGAAGAATGAAATATTTTAGCAAATCGAATTCTTTTTCCGTAAGGTCTATTTCTTTACCGGAATGTGTTTCAACTTTTCTGTCGATTAGTTTTACGGTAAGTTCATCGAATTCTAAGATTTCGTTTTCATAACGGAACCTTCTTATAACCGCATTAATTCTTGCCATCAGTTCCTCGAACGAAAAAGGTTTTGTTATGTAATCATCGGCGCCTGCATTAAGCGCCTCAACCTTATTAGAAGTTTGTGTTAAAGCAGTTAATAAAATTATTGGAGTTCGGTTTTCGTTTTCTCTGAGTCTTCTGCAAACTTCAATACCCGAAACTTTGGGCATTCTCCAATCGAGTACAATTACATCGAACTGAATTTTATCGATTAACTTTAATGCTTCCTCACCATCTTTTGCAATCATTGCATGATGACCTTCTTCAAGGAAGTTTTTTCTAAGCGGTTCCGCAATCTGTAATTCGTCTTCGGCTATCAGAATTTCCATAATAGATTTTTTTTTGTAATAAATAAAGCAAAATGGATTTTGTTAAACAAGGAATGATTAAAAAAATGAAAAACTTTTTAATATTGTTAATTTTACTCCGTTAACAACTAATGCTATTTTTTGAGTGAGATAATTTGAATATTATCAATATTTAGAAGAATGTTTTACTCAACAAAACAGAGGGAGTAAAAATGAGAAAAATTCTACTAACAGTTGCCGGTCTATTGTTCTCGGTAGGGTTTATGTTTCCGCAAACATACGTTGGTCCTGAAAAATGTCTTCAGTGCCATAACAACCCGACTTTGTTCGATGCAACCGGTTGGAGAACTTCCTTACATGCAAACGGTTATTCGGTTGTTCTCGATGATTCACACACCATGGAAGACAGGCTGGGTGTGATTAATGATTATGACCAAAACGGAATAGATGATTTCCACGATGGTCTTAATTTTAATAACATCAGCAGTGTCTTCGATCCTTATAAACCCAATGCACCAATACTCGGTTACAGCGATCAGGATGGTTATACAATAACCATTGGCGAAGTAACACACAGGGTTTATCTTACATACGGCGGAAGCGGAATGTGGAAACAGCGTTATGCCGTTAAGATAAACACTTCCGAAGGTGAATCGAGAGATTATTATATTTCTCCGATTCAGTACAACGAAGTAACTCATGAGTATGTGCTTTATCATCCTGATGCATGGTATGATTCTAACAATCAACCTATTTACACAAGCCAATCAACGCTTAGTGATGCAGCTCAGAACAGCAGAAGTCTTGCTAAGGGTTGCTCGGGTTGCCACGTAACAGGTTTAACAATTACCGGGCAGGACGCCAACGGCGAATGGATGTTCAGCGGTGCCGGTGTTGAAGACGAAGCACTGTACGCCGATAAAAACAATGTGTTCGACATTGACGGCGACGGGGACCTCGATCAGATAAACACCACTTGCGAAAGATGCCATGGACCGGGCGGAGATCATGCTGCCGCACCGAGCAAGGATAATATAATCAATCCTGAAGACCTGAATGCCTGGGAAGCAAATAACCTTTGCGGAATGTGCCATTCAAGAGGTCACAGCAAACCTAACGGAACATTCAGCTTCCCGTTCGATGACCAAAACCTTACCGGATGGTCGGTAGGTGATTGGGTAATGAACTTTTATGATTATGCTCCGGGACTTTGGGGCGATAATAAGAACTCAAAGAAACACCATCAACAATTTTTGGATTTCTATAAAAGTGCAAAACCGACTTTCGAGTTCCATAAGGTAACCTGCTACGAATGTCACGATGTTCACAACACCGAAGAGCATCATATAAGAACAGAGATTGTTGAAGAAGACAGTTTGGGTAACCCGCTGCCGATTGCAACGGCTCCGGATAATAACACATTATGTCTTGCTTGTCATGCTACGCATGGTGATTTTGCAGACATTCCTAAAGAATGGGTTGCCGACTATGACAACCACATTAGCGATATTGCCCCGATCGTAAGTGCACATACAAATCATCCTTACGATCCCGAAGGCAACGGCGCATCACGCTGTATTAAGTGCCATAACCCGAAGGTATCGAAGAGTGCAATCAATTATGATATTCAC
>JAJRSV010000481.1 GCA_024278655.1 Bacteroidota bacterium
AGTAGAACAGACTATCAGTCTGTTCGCCCAGGACAGTGTAATTTACATAGATTCCCTTCTGCCAAAAACAACCTACACATTCCAGGCATTCATCCAATCATCCAACCTGCCTGCCGGTCAGGTAGGTCAATCATTCAAGAGTAATGAGCTGAGTGTAACAACAATGGACACAACCAGCCACAACTTTACCTGGCAAACCTGGACATTTGGCGAGCACAGCAGCAGTGCGCTTTATGACGTTGCAATAATAGACGAGAACAACATCTGGGCAGTAGGTGAGATTTATATGAATGATTCTTTGGGCAATCCAGACCCGCACGCTTATAACGCTGTGCATTGGGACGGTACGCAGTGGCAAGTGAAAAAAATAAAGGTTGGATTTCGAGGGAGTATTATTACCCCGCCTTTAGAAGGTGTGTTCGCATTTTCAGATAACGATATTTGGTTTGTAGGGAGTTTACCAATTCACGGAGACGGTGAAAATTGGGAAATGTTTGACTTAAGAACAACTGTAGATCCAAATTTATCTTTGTCAAAAACTTGGGGTTTAAGTTCTAATGATATGTATTTTGTCGGAAGGGCGGGTTCTATAGCTCACTACAACGGCAGCGAGTGGCAGAAGATAGAAAGCGGAACTGAAACAATTATAAATGATATTTGGGGAATTGTTACAGAACAGGGTAATACAATACTTTACTGTCCCGTATCATCATTCTTCGTGCCAGGTGATAAAAAGATTTTAAAAATTACAAATGGTATAGTCGATTCTGTTTTATGGGATAGAGATATTCGTCTCTATTCAGCATGGGCGGCTAATGAAAATATATTATATGTATGTGGTGAAGGTGCATATGAAAACAAGTTTGGCCTATGGAATGAAATAAACTTATACCCTGTTGGAACAAATTCTGCCAGAGGTAATGAGTTAAATGATATTTTTATTGTAGGAGATTATGGTGCTATATTTCACTTTAACGGAGCAAGTTGGCAAATACTAAACATACCAAATAATAAGGGTTACTCTAAATTATCACTAAAAAGCAATATCGTAGCTATCTGCGGAAATTATCAAGGAAAAGCATTAATAGAAATTGGAAGAAGAAATTAATTTACAGCATAAAAGGAGTTAATAGCCAATAAAATAAAAATCCTTACGCAGCAACAACTTCAATTGCGGGATTTATGTCTCTTTTCAGCAAGCCCTCAATTGCCATCAAAGTGCCGCTGATAGCGCTCGGGCAAGTTCCGCAGGCTCCTTGATATTTTATCCGTACGGTATAACCCTCAACACCAACAACTTCGAGTCCACCGCCGTCGCCTGCCAACGCAGGTCTTACCTTCTGGTCGAGCAGTTCGTTTATCTTTTTTATCAGTTCGTTTTCATTATCACTAATTGCTCCGGTATCTTTTTCTTCGGGAATAAGCTGCGGGTCGAAAGATTTTAAGAACTCGATGAATGGTCGTTGTATCTGTCCCCAGTTAGCATCTGTTGCTTTTTCAATAGTAACGAATTTATCCATATAAAAAACCGACACAACACCATCGATATCGAAAATGCCTTTGGCAAAAGGATCGTTCTGTGCGGATTCTTTATCGGGAAATTGCCTTGTTTCTCTGTTCAGGAGTTTCGTATTTAATATAAACTTTAATGCATGTGGATTTGGTGTTAAATCCACGTCTTCTACCATTAACATAATTACCTCTGAATTATATAATTTATCTGCACACGAAAATAACTCCTAACTGTTAAAGCATCAAGCCAAATAGATGATAATAAATTGATTAACAATTATTTATATTTATATATGAATAATAACGGGATTTTTGTATGAAAAACATTTTAATCGTATTTACGGGCGGAACATTTTCGATGATGATCGACCCTGAAACGGGCGGTGCGGTGCCGCGTTATTCGGGTGATGAATTAATGACGAAAATACCCGAAGCAAAAAATCTGGCAAAGATCGAATGCTTCGATTTCGGAAACTATCCCGGTCCGCATATGACGCCGGAACGTATGCTGGAACTATCGAAAAAGATAAAGGAAAAATTAAGCAGCAATAATTACGATGGTGTTGTTGTAACGCACGGAACCGACACACTGGAAGAAACCGCATACTTTCTCGATCTTACAATCGATACCGAAATACCGATTTTAGTAACCGGCTCGATGAAGAACAGCTCGGAACCCGATTGGGACGGTCCGAAAAATCTTACCGATTCAGTCCGCGTTTGCTTGAATGAAAACTCTAAGAACCTTGGCGTACTTGTTTGCTTAAACGGTGAGATAAATGCTGCGAGCGAAGTAACAAAAATATTTGCCGACGATATAGATACTTTCCACAGTCTGGATTTCGGTTCGCTCGGATTTGTGCAGGGCGACAGGGTAATTTACAACCGCCTGCCGAAATGTTTGGAAACATTAGAAACGGAAAAAATAAATACCAACGTTGATCTGCTTACGGTTTACGCTGGAATGGAAGAAAAGTTTTTTAAGTTTTCTGCCGACAGCGGCACCGATGGTTTGGTTGTGGAAGCTTTAGGTGTTGGCAATGTACCTCCCGCAGCTTTTGAAGGTATAAAATACGTTGTTGAAAAGGGCATTCCCGTTGTGCTTGTTTCCCGCTGTCCCGCAGGTGAAACGGATTACATTTACAGCTATCCCGGTGCGGGTGTTCATCTGCATAATTTAGGCGTCATCTTTACCGATCATTTAAACGGGCAGAAAGCAAGAATAAAGCTTATAATTGCTCTGGGCAGAACGAATGATATTAACGAGTTGAGAAAAATGTTTGAGCTTAAAATGTGTGACCGGTGATGTAATGTTAAAAGCTTAACAACTCCAGGTCAACCTTTTTTACTTCATTAACAGGTTTGCCAAGGAATAGTTCGGCAACTGTTTTGAACGTTGTGGGAATGTCACTTACATAACATTCAAGTTCTCCGTGGGCATCGCTGTTATTTTCCAATCCGTTATCTGCCAATTCTTTTTTTACAACTTCTGCCGAAGCAATTCCCGAATCGATAAGCTCTACATTTTTACCCATAACTTTTTGAATTACATCTGCCAAAATCGGGTAATGTGTACAGC
>JAJRSV010000482.1 GCA_024278655.1 Bacteroidota bacterium
AGGTTTCTCCCGTGGTTTCCGGCTGTTTATCCTGCTTTGCCTTTTCAACCAAATCATAAAGTTTTTTTGCAACGTTATCTTTAACTAATTGCTCGGGCTGTTCTATTTCGAGCAGCGTGGGCAGTAAAGCGGCAAGGTTCTGATATTGTCCCAACTCTTCCCACGGAAACTCCGGGTCTTCTTTCATTAATTTATTCATTGCGGCATCTTCTTCGGGGTCTAAACATCCCAAAGCTTTCGCCTGTATAAGTTCGGATGCTTTTACGTTAGCCATTACTCTTCAACCCCCTTTAAAAGATTTTGTTTGAGATTAGTAAGCGCGACTCTGATTTTCGATTTAACGGTCGGAAGCGGTATGTTCAGCTTTTTTGCAATCTCCGATTCGGTCTTTCCGTCGTAGTAAGCGAGATAGATAACATACTTTTGTGCATCTGTTAAGCTGTTTAATGCTTCTTCAAATTTATCCTTAGCGAGTTCTGCGTCTTTCAGATCAAGTTTATCAATTACTTTCGATAACTTCGGGAGGATGAATTCATCTTCGTATTCATCATTATACTCCGGCAGGTTTTCCGTGCTTTGAATTCTCCGCAGTTTATCAACCGCTTTGTTTCTTGCAAGTGTAACAAGCCAGGTATAAACGTTGTTTGCCTCAAAATTAAAATTTGAAATCTTACGCCAGATAATTACAAACACATCCGCAAGCACTTCTTCGGCAACTGCTTTATCTTCAACTATTTTTTTGATTAGCGTATAAAGGATGGGAGAATATCTGTCGTATAGCTCTTCAAGTGCCTTCGAATCATAATCGGCAACCTTGAGCATCAGTTCACTGTCCGAGAGTGTCTTATATGTGATCAAAATTTATCGAGTTTAATTAAATTGTGTGAATCTTTGAAATAAAGGTAAATCTATGGAGATTAAAAATCAAATATATTTAACGGATTAAGTGAGCAATTGGCGATTTCATGACAGTTAAAAATGCTTAACTGTTTATTTTGTATTTTTAAGAACCATTAAAGTGTAATTTTTCAGCAGAAACGGATATTATGAAAAACAAAAGAATAGGTCTCGCATTAGGAAGCGGCGGGGCAAGAGGTTTGGCTCATATCGGGGTGCTTAAAGCGCTCGAAGAAAAGAACATACCGGTAAGTTACATTTCCGGCAGCAGTATTGGTGCTTTGATTGGAGCAGCGTATTCGATTGGAATGACGATTGAAGAAATGGAAGCAATTGCCTCGAAAACCGATTGGAAAATGATGGCTAAGTTTTTTATGCCTACGCTTTCCCTTTCCGCAATTATAAACGATAAATATATGGTGGAGTTTCTTCACAGTATATTTAAGGATAAAACTTTCGATGATGCAAAGATTCCTTTGGCACTTGTTGCAACCGATATAGACAGCGGCAAGCCGGTTGTAATTAAATCGGGCAGTTTGTTAAAGGCAGTAAGGGCAAGTATGTCGCTGCCGATGTTGTTCTCTCCTGTAATCCACCGCGGAAAAAAATTGATTGACGGCGGACTTGTAAATCCGGTTCCCGTAGATATAATAAACAAAAAGAAAGTTGACAAAATTATTGCCGTTAACTTAAGAGGATTTGCTCCGATTAATTCGACGGTTCCGAAACAAAACAACGGGCTGCACAGCGCGAAGGAAATTGATGAACTTTCATTGAACGAAAAGATAGAATTTTTCCTCAAACATCCTATTAAATTCTTCGGCGATAAACAGCAGGAAGAGGAAGAGATTGAACTGCCTAAATTCGGTTCACTGCTTTACCAGATATTCATCATCGTGCAGGTGCAGATGGCAGCACTTACATTAAAGAATGCAAAGCCGGACATACTTATCGAACCGGAAACCAGCAGCTTTAAGATATTCGATTTTCAGAAAGCGGATAAGTTAATTAAGATAGGATACCAGACTGCGAACAAGGTGCTTGATAGCTATTTAAGAGAAAAGGAAGCGATTGCAGCAGGCAGTAACCAGTAAGCAACTTGCCCACCGAAGCTATACTTCACTGAAGTTTCGTTTAGTAAATTTTAACGTTGGTGAGCAGGCAATATATTTATTGTATATGCATAATCAGGCACTTATAATATGTTCTTTATTTTAGTCTGTACTTTGGTAAACGCTTACTTTAAGTTTAAGCTTAAACAGTAATTTAGTATTTTTGCGGTTCAGCTAATGAATTGAAATTACGGAAAGAAAAATGACTTCAAAAGAAATAAGACAGCAATTTTTAGATTTTTTCAAAGAGAAAAAGCACAAGATTGTACCGAGCGCACCGGTGGTTCCGTTCGATGATCCCACTCTGCTTTTTACAAATGCGGGAATGAACCAGTTTAAAGATGTATTCCTTGGCAAGGGAACGCGCGATTACAAACGTGCGGCAAATACTCAAAAGTGTATTCGTGTAAGCGGCAAGCATAACGACCTCGAAGAGGTTGGGCACGATACTTACCATCATACATTTTTTGAAATGCTCGGTAATTGGTCCTTCGGAGATTATTATAAGGAAGAAGCTATCGTTTGGGCGTGGGAACTGCTTACAGATGTATGGCAACTTCCCAAAGAAAGATTGTGGGCAACGGTTTACAAAAATGACGACGAAGCGTTAAAAATCTGGAAAGAGAAAACCGACATTAACCCAAAACATATTTTGAAGTTCGGCGAGAAGGATAACTTCTGGGAAATGGGCGAAACCGGTCCCTGCGGACCTTGCTCCGAAATCCACATTAATTTAAGCGACGACTACGATAACCCAAAGTATGTAAACGCCGGCGTTCCCGAATGCATAGAAATCTGGAACCTCGTGTTCATTCAATACAACAAAGATGAAAATGGAAAGCTGCACGACCTGCCGCAGAAACATATCGATACCGGAATGGGCTTCGAAAGAATATGTGCAGTGCTGCAGAATAAAAAATCGAATTACGATACCGATGTGTTCTCGCCGTTGATTAATGAAGTGGCAAAACTTTCCGGGGTTAAAAACGACACGGAAGAAACCGCTATTCCGATGCGCGTAATTTCGGACCACATACGAACTTTAACTTTTGCAATTGCAGACGGAGCTGTTCCCGGCAATGAAGGACGCGGTTACGTGCTGCGAAGAATTCTGCGCCGCGCCGCCCGTTACGGAAGAAAGATTGATTTGCACGAACCGTTCCTTTTCAAATTAGTCGATGTGCTTGTTGAAACAATGGGAGATGTTTTTCCCGAAATAAAAGAGAAGAAAGATTTTGTAAAGAAGATAATCAAAGCGGAAGAAGAAAGCTTTAACGCTACGCTTGACAGAGGAATTGAATTGTTCGAGGAGATAGTATCAAA
>JAJRSV010000483.1 GCA_024278655.1 Bacteroidota bacterium
GTACCAAGTGGCAGACCATTCGTAAGATTGTTCTGCCGGCGGCAATGCCCGGCATACTAACGGGAGTAATTTTAGCAATGGCTCGCGGTGCCGGAGAGGTTGCCCCTTTAATGATTACCGGCGTTGTAAAGCTTGCACCCAATCTTCCGCTCGACGGGAACTTCCCGTTCTTTCATCTCGAAAGAAAATTTATGCATCTCGGTTTTCATATTTACGATGTGGGATTTCAGTCGCCCAATGTTGAAGCGGCTTTACCGATGGTTTACATGACAACTTTTTTGCTTATCACAATTGTAGTGCTGTTAAACATAACGGCAATGATTATAAGAAACAGATTAAGAAAAAAATATAAAGCGGCAACTTTTTAAAACTCAGGTTTATAATGAAGAACGATACAGTAATAACATTATCCCCGGATAAAAAGAAGACGGCGAAAGCAACATCTGAAAAGATTACGGTTGAGAACCTTAACTTTTATTACGGAAGCGCTCATGCTTTAAAAAATATCAGCATCAAAATTCCCGAGAAGAAAGTAACTGCGCTCATCGGTCCTTCCGGCTGCGGTAAATCAACATTTTTACGCACACTCAACAGGATGAACGATTTGATTGACGACGTTAGAGTGGAAGGCAAAGTGTATATCGATAACGAAGATATTTACGGCGATTCGGTTGACGTGGTTCAGTTAAGAAAAAAAATAGGAATGATATTTCAGAAATCGAATCCTTTCCCGAAATCGGTTTTCGAAAACGTTGCTTACGGTCCGCGTGTTAACGGTATGTTTAAAGGCGATAAGAACGGTTTGCACGAAGTTGTTGAAATGAGTTTGAAGCAGGCGGCACTATGGGATGAGGTTAAAGACCGGCTGAACGAATCGGCGCTCGGACTTTCCGGCGGACAGCAGCAGCGTTTGTGCATCGCACGTGCTCTCGCCATTCAACCCGAAATTATTTTAATGGATGAACCCGCAAGTGCACTGGACCCGATTTCAACTGCGAAGATAGAGCAGTTGATTCATCAGCTTAAAAAAGAATATACGATTGTAATAGTTACACACAACATGCAGCAGGCAGCACGCGTAAGTGATTTAACCGCTTTCTTTTATATCGGTGAGCTGATTGAGTTCGATAAAACATCAAAGATATTTACGAACCCTTCCGTTAAACAAACAGAGGATTATATTTCGGGAAGATTCGGATAAGGAATGGATTTGGTGATTGAATGACTGAATGGCTGAATGGTTGAATGATTGAATGGTTGAATGTATTACTGAATGACAATGAATGACAACAAATGACTATCAATGACCAATGACTGAATGACCAATGACTGAATGACTGTATGGTTGAATGACTGAATGTATTACTGAATGACAATAAATGACTATCAATGACCAATGACTGATTGATTGACTAAATGATTTGACGAATTATTTATATTTATAATTTCACAATAAAAAAGAATAGTATTATGGAAAGACAACTTGATAATCAATTGGCAAAGTTAAAAAGGCGGCTGATTAAAATGTGCAGCTTAGTGGATGAACAGGTAGAGAAAGCATTGCGCGCCGTTGAGGAAGAAAATGCAGAGCTGGCAAACGAAGTAATCGAGATGGATAAAAAAGTTGATAAGTTCGATGTAAAGATTGAGCGAACCTGCCAGAAAATTTTCGCACTCAATCAGCCGGTTGCAATGGATTTACGGCTGATTATGTCCGCAATGTCGATGAACACAAACCTCGAGCGGATTGGCGATAATGCGGTAAATATCGGTGAATATGTTCTTCAGCTAAAGAGTAAGCCGGAGTTCTTTCACAGAACCCATTTCGATAACATGGCTAAAGTGGTTCGCATGATGGTAAAGAACGCAATCGATTCGTTTATAGAAAACAGTGCGGAGCTTGCAAAAAAAGTTATCGTCTCCGATGACTCGCTTGATAACTTCCACGATGAAAACAGAAAATCACTGATTGAGATAATGAAGGAAGACAAGGATAACATCGAAGCAGGTGTCGCGATGCTCGGCATCTCCAGGATGATGGAAAGAATAGGCGACCTTGCAACCAACATTGCAGAGGATGTTTATTTCATAGTAGAAGCGCAGTTGATAAAACATAAGTATGAAAAATATTTATTCGGCAGTGATGAGGATGATGAGGATATTGAAACATAATTTTGGTTTGCACAATTATAATCTGATATTATGAAAAAGATTTTACTGGTTGATGATGAACCGGATATAGTTGAATTCTTAAAATATAATTTAGAGAAAAACGACTTTGAAGTTATTGGGGCAAACAGCGGCTGGGAAGCCGTTGCTAAAATGCGTTATAATCCCGACCTTATTGTTCTCGATGTGTTAATGCCGGAGCTTGACGGTTTTGAAGCTTTTGCCAAAATAATGGAAATGGAAGAGCGGTATGTTCCGGTTATTTTCCTTACGGCAAAAACAAGCGAAGAGGATGAAATAAAAGCTCTCGAAATGGGGGCGGTAGATTATATCAGGAAACCGGTATCGCCGCAAAAGCTTGTAGCACGAATTAAAGCCAATATAAATTCAACAGCAAAAATTGTTAAAGCAAAACCCGCGCAAAAAGTTATAACAGCCGGTACTCTCGAAATCGATCCGAACAGCATGACCGTAACACTCGATGAAACCGAAATATTTTTTCCACGCAAGGAATTTCAGTTGTTAAAATTAATGGCTGAACATCCCGAAGAGGTGTTTACGAGAAAGTCGTTGTTAAAATCGGTTTGGGGTGATATGCATTACGGTGTTTTAAGAACCGTTGATGTTCATATCAGTAAAATAAGAGAGAGACTCGGCAGCCACTCCAATCTTATAGTTACCGTTAAAGGAATCGGTTATAAGTTCAAACCATTTAATTGATAATTATTAATTCCGGATGCGTGTTGCGGAGGAATGTTTTCTTCAAACACACACGTGGTTTATATACACAGCCCAAAATTTTAGAAGTTGTGTGTGAATTAGCAATTTACAAGGGTCTCGATTTTTATAAGAATGAGATTCTTCATTCCGCTTCGCTACATTCAGAATGACAATTCTGACTTGTGCAACACTAACTTTATTCCGGTGATTTTAGGCGAAAACCAACTATCGTTAAACGGTTTCCGAACGGAGATCAATAGGTCGTTCCTATGGAACTTTCGGTTCTGTTTTTTCTTTCTTTCACGGCAGATGCCTGCCGTGCTACAAATAGGTCGTCTCTACCGAGACTAAAAAATTTGTCTGATGAAACCACAAGCGTTTTTAACTGCTTATGCATAGGGGCGAACATTCTGTTCGCCCTACAAGGCACTACTCAATATGTTTGACAGAAAAGACCTCGTAGTAGCTGCATCATTTTTGATTTACGAATATCCATTAACCCTACCAAAGGCAGGCAGGGATTTTAGATTTCAGAAGTTTTTTAATCTTCACAAAAGGAATAATTGCGCTGTCCTTCAGATGGTGTGTGGAAATAAAGTATAGTAAGCAGCCCACGGTTTCAACCGTGGGAATACAGACAGAAAATATTTTTCAATTAACCGTTTAAACGGTTTACGAGATTTTCACACATTCTATGAAGCAAACGGGAATTGATGATTGTAATAACGACTGCGTAGCAGTCGAACGTTTGTAAAAAGAATAAGCAAGATGATGAAAACGATGCCGAAGGTATCGAAGAGAAGTGCTTATATGAGCAATACCTTCAACCACTTCGTGGTTTTTTAAAATTTTATCTTCTGATTATTCTACAAACTTTTGACCCCTTCGGGGTCTGGTGATAAACGGTTTCAACCGCTAATAC
>JAJRSV010000484.1 GCA_024278655.1 Bacteroidota bacterium
ATCTTAAAAAAAGCAGACCGCTGTTGGAGAAAAAATTAAAAAGCGAAAACATAGTTTTCCTTAACAACCGGGGAACAAAGCTTTCGAGAATGGGTGTGTGGAAAATTATTGACAGATACAGTAAAGAAGCTGAGATTAAAATGGAAGTTCATCCGCATACATTCAGGCATTCGTTTGCAACGCATTTGCTCGAAGGCGGTGCCGATTTACGCGCCGTGCAGGAGATGCTCGGGCATGCAGATATTTCGACAACGCAAATTTATACGCACATCGACAGGGAATACATTAAACAGATTCACAAAGAATTTCATCCGAGAGGTTAACGTTGCCAGATATTGAAATAAGTCAGAGGTTAATAAATTTTCTTGCATTCATCCCGATGTTTCTGCTATCTATTTCGGTTCACGAGTTTGCACATGCATTTGTTGCAAACAAGCTTGGAGACGATACCGCAAAGCAGCAGGGAAGAATGACACTCAACCCGTTAAAGCATATCGATTTGATTGGAACGGTGCTGATGCCTTTTGCAGCTTTTGCATCAGGCTTTGCGCTAATCGGATGGGCAAAACCGGTTCCAATTGACAGGAGAAATTTCGGCAATCCTTTATCTGATGATGCAAAGGTTTCATTCGCCGGTCCGCTTTCGAACTTTGTGCTGGCAATATTGCTGTTCATCCTGCTTAAAGCGGTTAATGTTTACTTTCCGGGCGAAAGCAGTTTCGTAACTAATTTTATTTGGTACGGTGTGTTCTTAAATGTGTTTTTGTTCGCTTTCAATTCGCTTCCCATTCCGCCGCTCGACGGTTCGCATATTCTGTTCGATCTTTTCCCGAATAAGTTTACGGCTAAGCTGCTTAACTTCGGATTTTACGGTTCGTTTATTTTACTGATTTTTATTTATAGCCCGCTATGGGGTATTTTTATGAAGTTGGTT
The DNA here is from genome assembly GCA_024278655.1 of Bacteroidota bacterium. Classification (GTDB taxonomy): domain Bacteria; phylum Bacteroidota; class Ignavibacteria; order Ignavibacteriales; family Ignavibacteriaceae; genus BMS3ABIN03. The sequence continues at coordinate 935 of JAJRSV010000484.1, forward strand.
AATTTTATTTTAGGTTTATTTCTTATGGTTGGCGGATATGAGTAAAACGAAAACTATATTTTATGGCTTTGGAGCCGTTATACTTTTGTTGCTCCTTTTTTCATGTGGTAAAGATGATCAAACTCAAACAACAAAAAAAGATTACAGGAAAGTAAGGGAGTACCAGCAGCCGGTAGAAGCAAAGCAGTTTTTCTTTGTCGGGTTATGGAGAGGGAAGGAATGTTTATATCGTTACGATTTAAAGGACAGCAGTTACTCTCTTTTCTGGAAAGGGGATAGGGAACGGGTGATTGAACTTTCGTACAGCGATGATTTCCGCTATGCTTTTTTTGTAACGGTAAGGAAGATGGGAATTAAACGCGGAGTGGCGTTCATTAACGGAATAAAACTTTACCGCCTCGATCCCGTTTCATCGACGGTTGAACTTGTAAGTGATATAGGCAACGGAATTCAACTGCTTGTTCAATGGAACGAGATAAATTTCGAACTGCAGTTAACCCGGTTCGATATGAAAATAGCATCACAGATTAATAAGGTTAATCAAATCTACAGTCCTTTCGGAAAGCTGCTTAAAGAAGAGGTGGAAAAGTACGACTTCATAAAGGAAGGGTATCCTGTATTTACAATCAGGAAAATGAGACTGGTATCGCCTTCGGCAAAATTCGGTCTTGCGGTTAAGAACGATTCCCTGTTATTTAAAATTGCCGGTTTCGATGAAGATGTTTATATCGACTCAGCCAAACAAACCGAAATAAAAAAAGTAAAATGGATTGATAACGAGAATTATGTAATCTTCTCAACCAAAACAGTTATTGAAACCGAAAAAGAAAAAATCACCGTTCCCTTAATTTACGTGTATGATGTTGTGCACAGAGAACTTTTATCGAAACACACCGGTGAAGGAAGAATGAACTTTATTATTGCCGGCGATTTGTTGATATTTGACACCGGCGTTGGAAAAAAATCTGTAATTAAGATTGTGAATTTCAAAAAGAACACCGAAGCAACCGAAGTTAAAATTTACGGCGGCTGCAGCTTAAGCAGCATAATTATTTAACGGAAGAAAAGTGAACACTTATTTAAGAATACTACAATACGTTAAACCGTACTGGCGGCAGATAATCATCACGTTTATATTTACCGTGCTTTACGCCGTGCTTAGCGGTGTTTCGGTTTACTTAACTATTCCTTTGCTCGATACACTTTTCCAGGAATCGGCAACGAAGCATCCGGTTGTGCAGGAAACCGCCCCAACGGCAAGCATAGTACCCGATTGGATTCAGAACATTAAGGAAGATGTGGTTAATTCGTTCAACAACTTCGTGTTAAGCGGAGACAAGATTGATATACTGTTGAAGATTTGTTTTCTTATAATCGTATCGTTCTTTTTGAAAAATGTGTTCGGGTATTTACAATCCAACTTTATGGCTTACGTTGAATTTGCCTCGATGAAAGATTTACGCGACGATGCATACGTACGTATGAACCGTCTTCCGTTGAGCTTTTTCAAAAAGGAAAGAGTGGGCAACCTCATTTCGCGTTTCACAAATGATGTTAACATAATCCAGTCGAGCATTTCGGCAACCTTTTCTAATCTTATTAAAGAACCGTTAACGATTTTGGTCTTCCTGATAATTGCGATGAGCATAAGCTTAAAGCTGACGCTGTTGGCGCTTGTTGTTGCACCGGTTACTACCGTTATTATAATTTTTATCGGCAGGAAACTCCGCAAACAAACCGGCGTCCTCCAATCGAAGTTGGCGGACATTACTTCCGTTTTGCAGGAAACAATATCGGGTGTTAAAGTTGTTAAAGCTTTCGGTATGGAAGACTACGAAAACCAAAAGTTCAAAGATGAAACGAGCAGGTATTTTAACCTCGCACTTAAAATTATACGCATACGAAATTCGTCTTCTCCCATTACGGAATTCCTCGGGGTTATCGTTGGCGCGGTGCTTATTTATTACGGAGGACTTCTCGTATTACAGGAGCAGACGTTAAGCGCCAGCCAGTTTATGGGATTCCTGTTTGCAATCTTCCAGATGATTCCGCCCATTAAAGAGCTTGGCAGTGTTAATAACAGAATACAGGAAGCAAGCGGTGCCGCCGACCGCGTCTTCTCGATTATGGATATCGAACCCACAATCCGTAACAAGGAAGGTGCAATTGAACTCAAAGAGTTTAAGAAAAACATCAGGTTCGAAAATGTAAGCTTTAAGTACGATGACTCGGATGAGATCGTTCTCGACAATATAAGTTTTGAAGTTAACCGGGGCGAGATTATCGCGCTGGTGGGTCCGAGCGGCGGCGGCAAATCAACCCTGGTGGATCTCATCCCACGGTTTTACGATCCGACAGACGGACGAATACTGATTGATGAAATTGATATTAAAGATGTTACGCTCGAATCGTTAAGAAGCAAGATGGGTATTGTTACGCAGGAAACATTTTTGTTCAACGGTTCGGTAAGGCAGAACATTGCATACGGGCTGGACGATTATCCTATCGAGAAAATTATACAGGCAGCTAAAACCGCTAACGCTCACGACTTTATAATGCAGATGCCGAACGGTTACGACACAATGATTGGCGAACGCGGTGTTAAACTTTCGGGCGGACAGCGCCAGCGGTTAACCATTGCACGCGCACTTCTGAAAAATCCCGACATAATGATTTTCGATGAAGCAACTTCCGCGCTCGATAACGAGTCCGAAATACTCGTTCAGCAGGCAATAGAAAGATTGATGGTGAACAGAACCACGTTTGTAATTGCGCATCGCTTGAGTACAATCCGCAACGCAACTAAAATCCTGGTGATTGACAGAGGCAGAATAGTACAGCATGGAACACACGAAGAATTGATACGCGATACAAGCGGATTATACAAAAAGCTGTACGAAATGCAGTTCAGAGATTCCGAATATTATAATTTGTAATTGCTTTAAGTAACAAATGTTAAACAGCAGATTCAATTACCGCATTCCTTTATTCCTCTTTGCAGCTACGGTAGCGAGCTTTCTTCTTTCACTCTTTCTGCTTCAGCTTTTTGCGGGATTGCTGGTTCTCGTATATTTGTTCGAGCCGGTAAAGAGTAAAAAGTCTGTGCTCGATTTAATAGCATACATTTTTTTAGCATTTGTTGTTATAAGAATTATAACTGCTTTGCTTAGTGAGTACCCGGAAACAAGCAGCCAGTTGTTTTATAAAGATGCACTCTTCTTTTTATGCTTCTTCGCTTTTTCATTTTACCTGAAAGTATTTGATGAAAAGAAAGTAAAGCTTATACTAAATGCTTTTGTAATTGCCGGTGTTGTTGTTGCAGCAATCGGTTTAACGCTTTTTATAACTCAAAAAGTTTCACGTGCCCAGTCGTTTACTACCGGCTATAGTAC
>JAJRSV010000485.1 GCA_024278655.1 Bacteroidota bacterium
CGTGGCAAGTGTTTGAAACACCGAGCTTAAAATACTTTTAGCCGATGAGTCTTTAACAAACGATAACATCGTTTCGTAGTTGACCGGCGATTTGATTGGACCGGCAGCATACACAGGCACGTAAAGTTCATTTGCCTGCAGTGAATCGGATTGAACCACGTAAACAAAATTACTGAAGTTTTTAGTATCCAACAGGTTCGCTTCGCCCTGGTCGCTTATCTGGCTGCCGTAAATTGCCGCAAGTTTTGCATCCGCGGCAAACTGGGTTTTGGCAAGGTTAAGTACCTCACCGAGTTTTTCCTTAGCGGTTATCCTTCCGTTAGCAAGGTCGCTAACAATATCTTCAACATTACAGGAAATTATTACTAATGAGAGGGAAATAATTGTGAGTATCTTTAACATGTTTCTGTGCAATCCGTATAATTAATCATATTTTGGTCTAAAAATAACAATAATAATGCCGAAGGGAAGGATCGCAGGGAATAAAGGTGAGTGAGCGGGGACAGGAGGAGTAGAAGCTAACTCGTTCCCTTTAATCTCTTCCCTCCGGTTTGATGAGGAGGCATCATTTTTACCTTTAATACGTAAAATGGACGCTATATGCGACATGTATCAAAGGTAAACTCATTTGTGAAAGAACAGGAAATATTTATCACCTATTCATCAACTATATCGGGCATCAGGAGTTTTAATTAATTTTATACTTACAACGGTTCCTTTGCTCAAATCGCTTTCAACCGAAACTTCTCCGCCCAAAGCTTCGATAAACTTTCTGGCTAATGTTAAACCCAAACCCGTGCCTTCATAATAGCGGTCAAATCCTTCGCTTACCTGCCTGAACGGCTTAAATATTATGTCCATTTTATCTTTCGGAATTCCTATTCCGGTATCGATAATTTTTATTTCTACATTATGATTAGCCGATACGCAAACCTTTATCGAACCCTTCTTAGTAAACTTGACCGCATTATCCAATACATACTTAACCGCACGGGATAACAATCTTTTATCGGCTTCAATAAATATTTCGTTCTTTCCTTTTTCAAACACAAACCCCAATCCTTTTTTCCGTGCAACATATTCGTAAGTAAGACAGGTTTCTTCCAGCACTTCGGTAATATTCAGTTTCTCCTTAACCAGTTCAAAACTTTCTGATTCGAGCATTGCAAGGTCCATTATCAAATCCACTGTGTTGGTCAACCGTTTACCGCTTAGTAATATATCTTCTAACATTTGTTTTTTCGGTTCATCATCCGTTTCATCCAGCAGCAGTTCGGCATAGCCGGTTATTCCTATAAGTGGAGTTCTTAGTTCATGACTTATGTTCGTCAGTAAGCTGGACTTCAAACGGTTAAGCTCTTCCGCTTTTTCTTTCGCATTTATCAAAGCTCTTTCGGCTTCTTTTCGTGTCGTTATATCCTCAATAACGCCTTCGTAAAAAATAACTTTACCTTTTTCATCCCTGATTGCTTTTGCATTCACATTCACATCAATCACGTAGCCGTCCTTTGTTATTAGTCTTGTCTCGAACGCATGAACAATACCTTCTTTCTCGATTATCTCACTCAGCTTTTTCCTGTCTTTCAAATCATAATAAAGGTCTTTAATGTTTATGTTTTTTATCTCTTCGAAAGATGAATAACCGAGTATGCTTATAAAAGCCGGGTTTGCCAGAATTATCTCGCCGTTTGTAGAGGTACGGTAAATACCCAGTGTAGAATTTTCATATAATCCACGGAATCTTTCTTCATCTTCTTTCAATTTACTTTCAAGAATTTTCCGCTCGGTTATATCTCTTATAACACCTATAAAATTCCAATCATCCTTAATTTTTATTGCGGAAATCGATAACTCGATAGGGAACTCTTGTCCGTTTTTTCTCACTGCACTCAACTCAATCATTTTTCCTATTATTTTACCCTTACCTGTTTTCAGAAATTCATCAAATCCTTTCCTGTAATCGTTATAATATCTGTACGGAAGAATAATTTTGTGCAGTTCCTTACCGATTATTTCCTTTTTTGTGTAGTTAAACATCTCTTCGGCAGCTTTATTCCAATAAGTAACCTTGCCCTTTTCGTTTATTATTACCATAGCATCAATGACTGTATCAATCAAATATTTTAATTTTGCGCTAACTTCCTTCAGCGAGTCCTTAGCTCTTTTCAGTTCGGTTACGTCAAACGAATGTTCAATAATCTTAACAACTTCACCCTTCTCATTAAATATCGGATGAGCATGTATTTCAACAAGCTGCACTTCGCCAGAGTTGCTCAAATGCTTATGTTCAACCACCACCGGCTTCTTTTGTTCTTTAACGAGCTCCAGCGGGCAGGGATGCTGGGCGTTGTTGCATGGTTCGTTCAGTCCGTGTGTTAACCGGTAACAATAAATCTTCCCTTCGGTTTGTGTAAATCCGGCAGCCCTGTTCCATTTTATTACCGAATAATCATTAGCATCGATTACATAAAACGGATAAGTAATCGATTCAAACACATCGTTCAGAAATTTATTCTGTTCTTTAATCTGCTCTATAGCTTTATGAAGATTTTCTGTGTCTTTGCCTATTTCATAATTTGTTTCTCTTCTGCCCACGAAATTTCCTTTTTCATCGTACACGGGAACACAGTGATGACGCAGCCGTTTTTGCTGCTGGTTCTGAGTAAGTATTCTGTAATCGAATTCGAGAATTTCCAGACTGTTATTAATTTCCTGATTGATATGCTTTAAGTAAACCGGCAAATCATCGGGATGAATAATTTTTTCGATAATCCGCGGGTCATTCATATAATCTTCCACAAGGTAACCCGTAATCCTTTCGAATGCTGGCGAAACGTAAACAGGTTTTCCGTCGGGTGCTTTCCAGGCTTCCCAGTTGTACATATTATCGGCAATTATCCGAAGTCTCTCTTCACTTTTCCGTAACGCTTCTTCTAATGCCTCGCGTTTTATTCTTTCCTTAAGCAGTTCCTCAATTCGACGGCGTAATCTTTTGTTCTGCTCAAGCAAATCCTCCTGAATACCGGTTATCTCTTTACCTCTGTTATTCATCTTACCTCTCCCAATTTATTCAGGATAATATTCTATCGTAACACAAAATTTATAATCCACATCAGCATCCCTAAGAGTGTTTCAATTTGCTTTCGGCATCTACAAGGGATTTGAATCTTTCAATCAAATCCTCAAATTCATCCGCCTTGCTGAAGAAATAATCCGCGCCCGATTTTTTCGCTTCTTCTTTGTACTGATCATACGGGTAGTTGGTAAAAATCAC
>JAJRSV010000486.1 GCA_024278655.1 Bacteroidota bacterium
ATTAACACATAAATTCCAAACTCCTCTTTCGAAACATAGCGTGTCATAATCATTACACTAAGGAACTGAAAAATCATGCTCGTAATCGTTCCAATCGAAGTAGAAGCGGAACCTTTTAATATATTTTTCTTAAACGCTTTATCCATTCAAATACAAAATTGATTTACTGGTTTTAATGTGTCCTGAAAGCGGGATCTTTTTTGCCGAAAAGTAATTTTCTTATTCTTTCTTTTTGCTCGGATCTCAAATAGCGCACAAAATCTTTCGGTACGGGTCTTTTGTACCTGAACAACCATGCCCAATAATATCCGAAAATAGAAATAATACTTCCTATAATAACAGGCTTTTGATTTAACCTTAATCCAAACCTCATAAGCGGGAATAGCGGTGGGTAGCCGAGCAAATAGTACTTCAAACCGGCTCTGAATTTTTGCTTAAAAATATTTCCAACCGCACTACCGGTCGGCTTATGATGCTCGGCAATTATATCGGGAAATGATTCAACCCGCCATCCTTTCATTCTTGCCGAAATTTCCGCAACCGCATCTATTCCGCCACACTCTAATTTTTTGTAACCGCCTATATCATCGAAGCATTGCTTCCTGAATAATTGAAATCCGCCTGCAACACTATTTCTTGAGCTTTTGATTTTAACACGCTTGCCATCAATAATATCTACACGAACTCCGCCGGCTATACCCAATTCCGGATTCCGGTTAAACTTATCAATCACTCTTTCGTAATAATCGGGCTCGAAGCTAATGTCTGCATCAAGGTTTCCGATAAAGTCGTATTCAACACCGGTTAACTGCTCATAGCCCAGGTTAAAGGCAGCCACCTTCGAACCGAAGTTCCGGTCGGGTCTGTCTTTCGTTCTTTCGAAAATTATGAAATCATATTTATCGGCATAGCTTTGTACAATCTCATCGGTTTTATCTGTTGATCCGTCGCTTACAATCACCCACCTTTGTGGTCTGACGGTTTGCGCAATTACCGATTCAATTGTTTTGGCAATGTATGCTTCTTCATTACGTGCAGGAGTTATTAAAACATATTTACTCATCGGTTAAATTCATATTACTTATTATTGCTTACCAGGTTATTAATCAATTCTACCAACTTCTTTTTCTGATATTCCCATTTGTGCTCTATATAAACTTTGTATGCTTTGCTCACTATTTCTTCCCTCTCACCGGTTTCTGCATAAGCTCTGTAAATAGTCTCCGCAAGGTCTTCTTCATTACCCGGTTCAAAGTAGTAGATTGATTCGCTGTCAAAATAGTCCTTAATTCCTTTTGTACGAGGAACTATCACCGGCTTTTTATTTATAAGATATTCAAATATTCTTACCGGAAAGTTTAATTGAGTAAACGAATTTATTCTGTTAGGAATAATTCCCAAATCAATTTGTGGAATGAACTTGGCAATCTCATCTACTAATACCATCCCTTTCAATTCGATAATATCATCAACCTTTTTCTCTGCAATTACATCTTTTACTTTACTTATGAAGTTACCCTCACCGTAAATAACCATGTGAAGGTTAGGAATTCTGTTTCTTAATTCAGCAACAGCTTTTACCGCCACATCCAAACCATGCCGTTCGACCACCGCACCATGATACATAAGCAAAAATTTATCTTTATACTTATCATCTTTAGGTACGCTTCCATTCGTCTTAAAAATGTTTTCATCGGGTGAATTCATTATGATATGAATCTTCGGTTCGGGACACCCACGGGAAACAAATAAATCCTTAAATGCAAGGTTTGGTGTGAGCACCAAATCGGCAAACTTTATACTTATCTTTTCGTTAAATCTTAATGCTTTGCTAACAAAGCTTTCCTTCTCAGCGTTTACCATCGATGCAAACAACTCGGGCATCGGGTCGTGAAGGTCTAAAATAACCTTCGCTCCGAAAAGTTTTGGTAGCAATGCAGTAAATACCAGAAAGTCGGGCATATTATGCACGTGAACCACATCGTATCTGTTTTTAAAATTCAGAAGGGTTAGTTTTAGGAAAGTCCATAAAAAAAAGTAACCGTATTCCCAGATATAACTTAATTTGCCTGCTCTTTTCCTTTTAAGCTTTACCCTGTATGCCTGAACACCGTTAACATTTTCTTTTTTCAACTCGCCTCTTGATGTTCTGCATAAAACATCTACAGACATACCGGCGTTAGTTAATGCCTCTGCTTCTCTTCTTACACGCACATCAATAGGGTAAGACGAAAGAACTACCATCGCAATTTTTATCATCCGCTCATCTCCCGTGCTTCTTCTTTCGGCTTCCGAGCAGTCATCATTTCCTTCACGTATACTGCAACATCTTTCGGCAGAGCATTCCAGTACTTGCCGTTATACTTTTCTTTTATGTACTTAAGCAACTGGATATACATTTCAACAGGAAATTCTTCCATATTACTTTTACCGTCAAAGCTTACATAATCGGGATGAACGTTTACGAGAACCATCCCGCCGTTATCAGCTATCCAGTCGATTTTTTCTGTCCAGATTCCGATATTTTCTTCTTTCATAAGTACGAACAAAGTAAAATCCTGTACCAACGTGTACGGTAATTCAACATAGCCGTCTTCCACACCTGTTCGGGGCACAACAAACGGATAAACAGTTCCTACTCCATCCGATTGTGGTTCAAACGGATCGGTATCGAAAGTTGATAAGTCGTATTCTACGTTCAATTTTTTAATCCAATCCAGATTATGATGCATAGCAGGCGCACGAAAGCCGACGGCGTTCCATTCTTTAAGATAACTATTAATCTTCTCCGCTCTTTCGTTAAAAATAAGCTCGTTGCTAAATAACTTACCGTCGTGATTTAACCCATGTACACCAACCTCGAAGCCGTTACTTATTAAATAATCTCTAAGCTCTTTGGAAACATTGTACCTTTCGGGCACAAAATTGAAAGAGGAAACAAACCCCAGGTCCTTTTCAATTTGCATAAGCTGCTTACATCTATCGTGACCTTTCTGCAATTCAACATCGTGAGTTAAAACAACGGCAAACCTTTTACCGTTGGTCCAACCTTTCCAAGCAACGGGTTTATTGGCTGCCGAAGGTAGTATCGGCCAAATGTCCTTATACTTTTCCCTTTGCTTCTTAACGAGCTTTCTCCTTAAATAAATCTGAAGCGTTCTCGGAATTAAAGGTTTTAATATGTAGAATATTTTTTTAATCAACTTAGTCATTATAATTTTTTGTAAACATATTCACCAATTTTAGCAGTTACACCAAGCGGAAGAGACTTCCATATTTTCTCCTTCAATCCGCCGTTAATACTGCTGTCGAGTTCATCCGCATCAATATTTTCTGGTTTGGGAAAATAGTAATGATACATATTCCGGATATCGGACCCCCACTTCTTTTTATACGCGGCTAAACCTGCATTGCCTTTTGAAACTTCGCCGAGGTCGTAGTACTTATATCCTGCCTCCTGTGCATTAAAAATTGCCTGCCAATGTAGTAAGTCATTAGGACGAAAATCCAAATGCTCCCGGCTGCTACCGTTAAAAGCATAGATAACGGTTTTGTTATAAAAGAAAAGTACACTGCCGGCAATAATATTTTTTTTGCCGTTTACATCCAGTTCTGCTACTACAAGTTGCATAAGTCCCTTAGGTTTTAACAGCTCCCACAAATTCATAAAGAAATTAAGAGAACGTGCAGGAGTTGTATGGGTTCTCATCGTATCCAGGTAAAGAGGGTACCACTTTTTCAAATCATCGGATGAATCGGCAATTCTAAATGCGACACCATTTTTAATTGCTTTATTAACTGCTCTTTTTACGGCAGCATGATTTCTCGAATTTCCAAATCTGATTTCCGCCGGTGCATCGGGAATTTCTTTAATATAAAATTCCCGCCATAAGTATTTATTTAAATTCTCAACAGTATCATCAAGTGTGCTATCAAACGACTTTATCTGAAGCAAACGCCCTTGTTCTTTCGATACTATCTCAATTACTTCTTCAATTAATATTTTTTCGGCATTTTTATTTACCGTTAACGGACCTCCAACGGGAGTTCTGGGTAACGAAGACAACCTTTTTGCAGCAGGAACTCCTCCGACACCAAACGGGAATCCCGATGTGTATTGCAACGGGAAGATTCCGGCAACTTCATTTTTTTCATTTGTACAAACAAGCTTTAAAATTTTCTGCTTCGATTCTTTTTCCAGAACCTTTAACCATAAAGGATGATGATAAATTGTACCTTCGGGGTGACGATTTAAAAAATCAATCCACTTATCATCAAAGTCTGAATCGGCAATAAAAACTTTTAATCTTGTATCCTGTTCAATTTTTTCGTTTACCAAAACTGTATCCATAATATTATGATTTAACTTCCTCTAAAGTATTTTCTATGTCTTTAGTATTAGTTTCGTTGTCGGCA
>JAJRSV010000032.1 GCA_024278655.1 Bacteroidota bacterium
AAATCGACTGTACCGCCCGAGGGAACGGAGAAATCGAAAGCCGAACCTAAGTTTCTTCTTTTAAACTCAACTGTCCAAACTCCGTTATCCCATTTACCGGCAGCCATAACCGAAGCCCTGTCGCCGTCGGGAGTGCGGAGTACGTAGCCGGGTATTACATCGCCGTTTACGAAAGCAGCACCGCCGTCAAAATTTTCCGACTGATCAAACGTTCCCGGTAAAACACCGAAGGGATCAAAGTCGCCTATGTCAGACGGGTTAATTAAAAAGTCGACATTAGCACCCGGATCGTTGAAAGCCATAAATTCGGGAAGCCCGTTAGTCGGATCGGGACCGTTACCTGTAGCCGAGCTTGTGCCGGGATCGCTTTGTCTGTCGTTAGTATCCCAGTATTTATCATCCGAATATCCCATCGGGTTTGAGCGGTGAGATTTCCAGTGCCATACATCAACAAGCCCGTTGTTGGTTCTCATCAAACCATCGCCGTGGCACATTGTAGCACAGTTAGCACCGTCGGGGTCGTTTAATCCCATATCGAAAATAAAACTGAGTCTGTCTTCATTACCTGATTGAGTCCAGTTGGTTCCGTCGAAGAACCATTGTTTTTTAGCAATGCTATGCGTTGTATCTGCCCAGGTAGCAGCCAGGTAAAAGAAGTTGCCGTCGTTCATAGCATAAATAGTTACTCCGAGTGGTGTTACCAGTGGAGTTGAAGTGTATTCGCCGTTGGTAATTACACCGTCGAGTGTTGCACTCCCGCCCGTTACCACCAAAGTGGTTTGAGCAAATAAGAGCGGGGATAAAAACAATAGTAGTATTTTGATTATAGTAAACTTTCTCATAATGTTCCTCCTTTATACGTGTAGCTAACCGGAAGTCTTTCTCCCGATTATCCTTGTTCCCACTAAACAATATCTATACCACAACTATTAATATAAAAAAATTATGATGTGGGCATAATTGTTTACTTAAAGTTATTAAAAGTAAGAACAAATACAAGGGAATTCTTATAATCAAGAAACGTAGATTTCAGCTTTTTCGAACCGGAAAATCAATTGTTGTTTTAGGGTGAAAAAACAACTATTCCGGTCCGTGGCAATAGCTGCAATTAGTATCCTGCCAGGCACCGCCGATATCCACAGGGTGTTTATAATTTATTCCGCCCAACGATAATCGAAGTGACTTCTTTTCGAACTTTTGGGCTAAAATAATATGGCAGGTGTTGCAGTCGCGCGACAGTACCTGACCGTCGTCGCTGACGTGGTTTCCGTCGTGGCATCTAAAGCAGCCGTCGGAATAGAGGTGACCGATATTGTTCGGAAATTCCTTCCAGCTTACATTCATAGAAGGGTAGTAATTTCGCGAGTATATTTTTTGTATTTCTGCAATGGAACTGTCGATAGCCGGTTTCATTGTTTTAGCAATATCGGGATAGTTTGAATTGTAGAAATCTTTTACAAAAATAGCGATGCTGTCTATAGCAGTCGGCTTATCGGTATAAGGTTTTTCCAACGCTTCTACAGCAACCGATTTAATAAAAGGCAGTTTGGGATTTATCCATTCCTCTTCCATTGCAAGGTTAACCGAAGCGGAAGGATTGTAATAAATATGACTCGGACGATTGTGGCAGTCGATGCAATCCATTCTTCTTAATTTAGTCGAGTCGATTTGTGAATCATCAAAATCTACTTCCGTGCTCTTGTAAACCGTAATGTTACCGTCTACATCCTGAGCCATTACCCAAGGTATTTCCTGCCTTCTTCTATCGATAGGATAGTACATAACTTTATGGGATATATTCATGTGCCAGTGTATTCCGGATGTAGGTCCGGCTTCGCTGTTACCGCCGCCGGTTCTCATCAAAAGGTTAAGTGTCCATTTGGTATTTTCTTCATCCGAAAGGAAGTAAGTAAACTCTCTTCTTTTTTCACCTAGAAAATGTTTGGGCCAGTGGCATTGTTCGCAGGTTCCCTGTGCCGGGCGCAGGTTTACGATAGGTGTTTCAATCGGTTTAGTGTACTTGTTAAACAGTACAGCGTAAACCTGGTAAGCACCCGATAACTTAGAACGGATGTACCACTCAGCACCCGAACCGATATGACATTCAACACAACCTACTCTCGCATGCGGAGAATACTGGTATGCAGAATATTCGGGCATCATAACCGAATGGCATACTTCTCCGCAGAATGCATCGGTTTCGGTAAACTCATACGCTTTATATGTAACGAAAGCCGAGATGAGGAGAAAGAATATTAATCCGAAAGTTAACCTTCCTATATTTTTTCTGTGAACCGGATTGTTTAAATCGATTATCGGTAAAAGATGTTCCCTCGATAAACCTTTTCTTATACGTTTCCTCTCTCTGATAACACCGTAAATAGCTAAAGCAATTCCGAACAATACTGCAGCGGGTAAAATAAGAAATGTTATTATACCCATATAAGGTTTTGTTTCGGGAGAGAGCAATTCGATAATCGTTAAGAAGACTATCAGTCCGAAACTTAATGTGGTTATAAAGTATCCTGCATACGAAACAGGATTATAAAAATACTTTGGTAGCTTCTTTCTCATAAATTTCTCTGCATTTAGTTTTTATCTGTAAGCGAACAGCATTGCATAGATTATCCATAATATTATGCTGAATCCCGTTAGCAGTGCTGCCCATCCGAAAATTTTCATTGCTCTTATAACGATAGGCGGATACTCATCCACCAAATATTTTTCAAGTTCACCGCTCTCAACAAGTTTCTTGTATTCTGCCGGTCTGTCTAATTTATACTCTTCGAGCGGAACCCTACCCGAAAATATAACAATATCCATCGGAAATTTCTCGGGACGCAGATGAGTATTAAAAAAGTGAACCGTAAAAATAAAACCCGTAGCAAGCAGCGCTTCGTCGCTGTGAATAATTGTAGCAACGTTTATAAACCATCCCGGAATAAAGCGGGTGAAGAATTCTGGGAACCACAACATCAATCCCGAAGAACCGATAACAAACATTCCCCAAAATACTGCAAAGTAATCGAACTTTTCCCAATAAGTCCATCTGCCGTACTCGGGTCTTTCTCCAAGACCTAAAAACCATTTTAATGATGCTATAAAATCTTTCAAATCCTTTTTATTAAAAAGCATGGAATGATCGCCGATAAGCATTGCTTTCCACGAGCCGAACTCATTACGTTTCAAACGGAAGAGATAAATAATATGCGTGGCAAAAACAATCATCATAATTACTGCGGCGCTGCGGTGAAAATATCCTGCCGATTCAAAACCTCCGAAAACCCTCGACAAAAACTTTGCCCAACCGGTATATGAAAACTTTAAACTCAACCCGGTTAATGAAAGGGTTAAGAAGCTTATAATCATCAAAACGTGCAGCGTTCTGTTTAACCTGTTAAATCGAAGAAAATATTTTTTTCCGTTAGCCATAATCTTTACAAGAATTTTAGTTAAACACTTTTGTCTTTTTTATCCTTTTGTTCATCGGAGTTTTCATTCATAATTTTTTTCAACTGTCTTCGCCACTGAATTGACCGTGGCAACCATAATATGGTGTGCATCCCGGCAAGTATAAAAGTAAATAAAAGCAGTCCGGTCATTCCCCAGAAAGTCCAGTATAAGTACGGATATTTATCCGGATCGTGATGAGTGGCATGAGTAAAATACCCGGCAAACTGTCTTGTAGCCGAAGGATGACACTTCTGGCATGTTTTAATTACGTTCTCTCTACTCAAGTGTGACCTGGGATCATCAACCGGGAGAATATCGTGCGCACCGTGGCAATCGTAACACTTTGCCGTTTTAACATACCCGAGCTGCGAAACCTTACCGTGGTAAGTATCGAAATATGTTTTTGCAATTCTCGGATGACAGTTACCGCACTGCTGCATAATTTCCAATCTGAATCCTTTATTGTCAGCCCGCCTGATTGTATGAGCGCTGTGGCAATCGTTACAAACGGGAAGTTTCTTTCCCGCTTTACTTACTAAAGGCGAATGAATACTTTTCTGGAACTGCTCTTCAATTCCGTGATGACAACTTCCGCAGGTCTGGGCAATATTCTTCGGGTTGATGGATGATTCCGGATTATCGTGCGGAAGCTCGTGATGTGCCGTATGACAATCGGTGCACGTTGCGGTAACGGTTAAGCCGCTTTTAAGTAAACCCTTTCCATGAATGCTTTGTGTGTAATGTGCAATGATGTTCACTTCGGGACCCGTATAACGCCGGGCAGCTTTTTCACCTTTCCTGTGGCATTTGGCACAAAGATTCGGAATGTTAGTTGTGAAGATAGGTGAATCGGGATTTTCTCTTCCGAGTACACCGTGTGTGCCATGACATTCTTTACAGGTAGGCGCGTTCGGATCGTTTTTAGCAAAGAGTGTTCCGTGAATACTTGTTGCATACTGCTCTCCGATTTCGGAATGGCATGCAGAGCAATCCACTTTTTTAGTAATGGTTACGCATGGTCTTGTTTTCGATGCGTTAACTTCCGAATGGCACTGGCTGCATGCAATGTTCTGATGCTTTGAATCTTTTATAACAGTGTAATCCACGAAAAGAGATCTTCCGTCGGTTTTTGCAGTAAGATTTTTATTACCGTGGCATCTTAAGCAATCGTTATCCGCCATTCCCTGTTCGTAAAACGCTTTTCTTATTTTGTGCGGTTGATGGCAATCGACACAAGCGGGAAGAACGTTAGCTTCCTTTTCCCAAAGCTCGCCTCTTATAATTTTCCTGTGAACCGCTTCGATTTCGGCATGGCATTTTGAACAGGTGGCTGCAATATTATTTCTTGCAATCGTCGATCTTTTGTCCGTATGCGGCAGTATTCTATGCGACGAATGACACGAAACACATGTTGCCGAAACAACCAGTCCTTTTTTCAACAAACCTTCGCCGTGAATACTCTGTGAATAGTTTTCCAATATTTTATCTTTTGGAATGTGCCGCTGAAGCTGGACTTTTGTGCCTTCACGATGACACTTTCCGCAAAGGAAAGGAATTTTAAGCGGTGCTACCGCCGAGTTAATATTCTTAACCGGAATGATGTAATGATAGCCGTGGCATGTTTTGCACAAAGGTGCCAGCGGGTCGCCTCTTGCAAATGCTTGTCCGTGCAGCCCCTGGTTATAAAGCTCCTGAACATCATCGTGGCAGATGCCGCAATCAACCTGTTCTACATCATCGGGATGAGGCAAGTCCTCCGGGTCGATATCGGAATGGCAGTCAACACATTCCAAATCGCCATGAACCGATTTATTAAATTTCTTTTCGATAACATAAACTGAAATTGTTCTGCCATTTCGCTTGCCTTTTAGTTGATTGTCTTCGTGGCACATAAAACAATCTTCGTTGCTCTGGGCATTCAGAGGAAACGGTGAAGCTAAAACAAAAAGCAGCAATAAAGCCGCCGTACTAAACTTGTTAGTAATCCTTTTTGAAATCACTTTTATTCCCCTTGTAAGAATCTAATGGAATATCACCCTCGTCAATCGAAAGATTTTTATTCTCTTTTAGTTTGTTTTTTATTCTTTCCAGTTCAGCCGGATGCTCTTCTTCCATCTCTTTTTCCGTAATGAATCCTTTAAGCCAGGCAAGGTTCATCGGGTACACATCGGGATTGAATATTACAAAATAAAAATGCCACACCACTACTGCAAGAAATGCAAGCCATGCTTCGTAGTAGTGAATAACATTTGCAACATCCCAACCGAGTTTGGTAAACATTCCGATAAATGTATTTTCGAACCACATTATAATTCCGCTTGCGCTCATAATTACAGTGCCCCAAACAAGCGCCCAATACTCTGCCTTTTCCACATAACTGAACCGGTCGAGTTTCGGCTTTTCTTTAGACAAACCCAGGTTGAATTTGGCAACGCCGATTGCATCCTTAAAGTCGCTTAGTTTCGGAAACAAATCTTTAATCAGCTTTCTTCCTCTTGCTGTAAAAATTATGTAGCCGATGTGATAGATGCTAACCCCAATCATCAGCACTGCCGAAACCCTGTGAATAATACTTCTGAATTCAAAGGCATCCGAAAATACAGACCTGATGCTTCTTACCCACCACGAATCCGGAAATCTTAACATAAAACCGGTGATAACAAGCAGTATAAAACTTACCGCCATAATGCAATGCTGTATTCTTTCGCTTACTGTCATTCTTAAATAAAGACCGTGTCCGTAGCTCTTCTCCTCAATTTCTCCCATCTGTCTCAACTTTTTCAGCTTGCCTTTTCTGTATAAATCGAATGCGTTGTGAAGAAGCATAAATCCTATTATCAGCACAATAAGTGCAATATAAATTGAGGCAATCAGTCCGAGCAGCGGCTCTTCTTTACTCTCTTTTGTTAAGTGAACTTTTCTGACTGTAAAATTTTTGTTTGCACCCGGATGACATTTACCGCAGGTTTTTGCAAGATTATTTTTATTAACCGTGGAGGTCGGATCGGATGACGGTTTTATATTATGGTCGCCGTGGCAGCTTGCGCAGTTTGCAACTTCAATCGAGCCGCCGCGTAATGCCAGTCCGTGGTAACTGTCGCTGAAAGTTTGATACCTGTCGCTGTCGAAGCCGAACTTTTCGGCAAGCCGTACGGAACTGTGGCATTTCGAGCAAACTTCTTTCGATAGCTTAGTATAATAAACAGGTGATTTCGGGTTATCGTGTTTTAATATGTTATGCTCACCATGGCAGTCGGTACAAACCGGTGCATCGAAAACTCCATCTTTTACTGCTTTATAGTGAATGCTTTCTTCGTAAGCTTTCGCTATTTGTCCATGACACTTTGAACAGGTTGTAGGAATATTTTCTTTATAGATTGTCGATTCCTTATCGGTTACGGAACGTACATTATGCGAAGTATGACAATCGACGCAGTTAGCAGCGGAAGGGTTTCCGCCTAACAATGCGGCTCCGTGAACACTCTTTTCGTAAGATAAAATGAACGACAGAGAAAGTTCCGGTGTAGCTTTTTCTCTTACTTTCGGGTTATCCTTATGACAGGATAAACAAAGCTTCACCTGCGAAAGCTTTACTTCGAGTGAATCTCCCGGTGAATGTACTTTTGCCACCGGGTTTGTATGGCACGTAAGGCAGGTTGGCGCAAACGGTAAATTTTGTTCTACAGCTTCGTAATGTTTTGATTTTATATATTTATCTTTTTCTTCTTTATGGCACTTCCCGCACGATTTAGGCAGGTTGGTCCGGTACCATTTTGTTCCCGCCTTTTTAGGCGATTGGATATTGTGATTTCCATGACAGGTTACGCATCCGGTACCGGGAGTACTTTCGGTTCCTTCTCCACGAAGTATTTGCGGATGGAACAAGTGTTTCTGCCTGTCTTTTTCGTGGCAGTTCAGGCATCTTACCGGTGTAATGTTTTCTTTATGGGGTTCTTCATCCGGGTCGAATCCGGTGTGGCAGACTATGCAGTTTAATTTTCCGTGAACCGATGAGTTAAAAACGTCTTCGCTAACATAAAGCGATATCTCTTTACCATTTCGTTCGGTGGTAAATTCCGGATCGTCATGGCATATAAGACAGTCGTCTTTAGTTTGTGTATGGTTATCGGGACTAAAAAATAATAACGTAACAGCGAATGCTATAAACCACGCTGTACTCCATTGTCTCATATAAACCCCTGCAATGGTGTATTAATATTAAAATTGGGAGAGTACATAGAGTACTCTTCCCCTTGTTGAATTAAAAATAAGCTTAAAAAAATTCTTTCGATTGACAATTCAGGCAATAGAGAATGCAAATCCGTATAATGCAACTACTATCGCAATAAAAAACAAGTACATTAAAACAATTTTCATAGCATCTATCACTTTCTATTTGTTCGGAATTTAGAAAGAACGTTTTTCCTTAACAAAGGTGATACCATCTTTTTAATTGTAAAAAATTGCTAAAATTTAAGTATGTAAGGTTTTATGATTCTCACCAGTGAGAAATTGCACCTAACAATATTTGCAATAATTAGAATATTATTTCGTAATTATAAAGAATTCATAATCGACAAGCGTAGCTTTTTATTTTGCGTAATTAGCAGATTTTTTTCACTTTGGCAGCGCAACTGCGATTTTGAAGTAGGGGAAAAACAGGAAAATAAAGGCAAGTTATTTTGCCGCGAATGCCCGGACAATTTGCACCGGATTATAAATACCATTTTCCGGGTGTAAGAACTAAGAGCTTAGCTTTTTAATTGTTGAAAATGAAATCGGATTTAAATAACAGGCTGAAAGTCAAATTGTCTGGTGATGCGATTTAGTTACAATCTCTTTCAGTGTTCTGGAAATATCAGAAAGGTCGAACGGTTTGTAGAATATTGCCGATACCGAGTTGCGTATTCTTCTTTCGGCATCGTTCATATTCTTGCTGTAAACGTAAGTGAGTACAATCTTTATGTGCGAAGATGAGTTCTTTATCTCGTTACACAGCTCTTCAACTTTCGGCGTCGGTTCCGAATCGATAATGAGCAGATCGAAGTTGTTGTTCTGAGCTAATGATTTAAGTACGCTAAAATCGGTTGAAGTGGTTACATGATACTTATCCTGCAAAAATGCCTGCAAGCTGTAACAAAGATTAAAATCAGGACTATAAAATAGAATTTTCTTCATCTCCGGATTCATCGGGAAGAGCCTTCCCCTTTAACTAATTTATTAAACATCTCCCACAGTGTTTTCTATTTGTGTGCCAGAAAAATCAAAATAGGTGTAAATTGCCGAAAAATCATTTTTTTAGATTGTTTAACGTGTTTTAATTACAATTGATGATTCTGCCAGATGCGGCAGTTTCTCGTATTTGAAAATTTGAGAAAATAATAATTTCAAAATGTGAGAAAACTTACCCGTTGAATTTACACTTTGATATTCAACTCTTTCAGTTTTCTGTAAAGTGTGGATAAACCCACTTTCAGGTCTTCGGCGGTTTTTTCTTTATTGAAATCGTTGTTTTCCAATGCGTTCAAAATTATGTCACGTTCGTATTTTTTAACCGAATCTTCCAGCGAACCGCTCAACCTGAAACCCTGTCCTTCTCCCTGCATAAAACTGTCGGGTAAGTGCACCTGGTCGATGTAATCATCGTTACAGAATATAACGGCTCGTTCAATTACATTTTCCAGTTCTCTTACTTCACCTTTCCATTCATGATTTATCAATGCGCGCATTGCTTCGTCGGTTATTCCTTTTATCCGCTTGTTCATCTGGGTTCTGTATTTGTTCATAAAATGATTGGCAAGCAGCGGAATATCTTCGAGCCGTTCTTTAAGCGAAGGGAGACGAATTTCAACAACATTTATTCTGTAATATAAATCTTCGCGGAATGTTCCCTCTTTAATCTGCTCTTCCAGGTCTTTATTGGTCGATGCAATGAACCTGACATCAACCGGAAGGGAAGTAGTTGTACCGACCGGCGTATATTCTTTTTCCTGAATTGCACGAAGCAGTTTAACCTGAAGGTTAAGCGGCATTTCGCCTATCTCATCAAGAAAAAGGGTTCCGCCGTGGGCTGCTTTCATAAAACCCTCCTTGTCGCTGACCGCGCCGGTGAAAGCACCTTTTTTGTGTCCGAACAATTCGCTCTCAATCAGGTTATCGGAAATGGCACCGCAGTTAACTGCAATAAACGGTTTGTTTTTTCTGTTCGAAGAATAATGAATTGCCTTTGCAACAAGTTCTTTTCCTGTTCCGCTTCGTCCGGTTATAAGTACCGTGCTGTTAGTATTTGCAACCGAGCGTATCATGTTAAACACTTTTTTAATTGCCGGGCTGTTGCCGATTATTTTAAAGTCCCCGGTGCTTCGCTGCAGTTCTTTTTTCAGTATCTGGTTTTCGGTAAGCAGTTCTTTTATTTCGAAGAGCCGGTTTACTTTGAACAGCAGCTCATCAAACTCAACCGGTTTAAGAATATAATCGCTTGCACCATTGCGGAGTGCAGCAATAGCGGTTTCGAGCGAGCCGTAAGCAGTTATAACAATTGCCGATGTGTGCACGCTTAAGTCTCTTATTTTTTCAAGCAGGTCGGTGCCTTTCATTTCCGGCATTTCCAAATCGGTTATCACCAAATCGTATGTGCTTTTAAGCAGCTTATCGTAAGCAATTTTACCGTTCTCCGCTTCGGTTACTTCGTAGCCCTCATTAGTAAGCACAAACGAAAGTGATTCTCTTATTATCTGTTCATCATCTACAACTAATATTTTCTTTGCCATTATTCCTTTTTCCTCTTTTATGTTTCTATTGGCAATGTTAAATGAAATACTGTGCCTTCGCCCGGTTTACTTTTTACTTTTATATCTCCCTGGAAACTCTTGATTATTCCGTAGCTCACCCACAAACCGAGTCCGGTTCCTTTGCCCTGCTCTTTAGTGGTAAAGAACGGTTCGAATATTTTAGTGATGTTCTCTTCTTCTATTCCGGGACCGGTATCGCTGATTCGTATTACTACGTAGTTATCTTTTGTGAACGATTCAATATCTATCTTCCTCGGTTTTGAATTTGTTTTTTCTTCGGTTATTGCATCAACAGCATTTATTAATATGTTTAAAAATACCTGTTGAATCTGATCCGGAATTAATGGCAAATCGGGAACATCATTATCTAATTTTAAATTGAATTGAATATCTTTTGCTTTTGTTCCAACGCGTGTTATCTCAACAGCTTCTTTTAATGTTTTGTTTATGTCGGTCGATTTCAGTTCGTAGTTCGACGGGCGTGAAAAATCGACAAGGTCTCTTATAATTTTTGAAATCCTTGTTACCTGGCTTTTTACCATTGCCAGCTTTTCGTTTGTAAACTGCTCTTTTGTGTTTCGCTGAACAACCTGTACTAAGGCAGAGATGGAAGCCAGCGGGTTTCCCACTTCGTGCGCAATGCCTGCCGCAAGCGTGCCTATGCTTTCCATCTTTTGCGTATGAATAAGCTGCTTTTCAAGCACGCGTTTTTCACTAATGTCCCTGTGGATTCCGAAGTAACCGGTTACTTTGCCATCCTTTTTATCGATGATAGGTGAAATTAAAAGCTGTGAGTAAAACGGTTCGCCGTTTTTTCTGCGGTTTTCCACTTCACCAAACCACACTTTGCCGCTTGATATCGTTTCCCAAACTTTTGCCCAGAATTTTTTCGGGTGTTTTCCGCTGCCGAAGATTCTTGGGTTTTTACCGAGCAGTTCCTCTTTTGGGTAGCCGCTTACTTTAACAAACGCAGGATTCACGTAAATCATTTTTCCTGTTAAGTCGGTTATTTGCACAGGGTTTACCGTACCTTCGGCTACATTGTGGAATCGCATCAACTCGACTTCTTTTTTCTTCTCTTCGGTAATATCGCGTACAATCGTAATTACGTATTCATCCGATTCACCCTCGCTTGTAAGCACAGGATAGGTGAAAGTAATGTTAACATCAATCGGTTTGTTTTGAATAAAGAAACGCGTTTGAAATTGTTTGTTTGCTCTTTCCGAAATGGTTTTGTTAAAAATGTTCTGCCCTTCGTTCCTGTCGCAAAGCTCAATCAGGTCGAATATTTCTTTAAATGATTCCGGGTTTTCATCCTGCGAGATGACTTCTTTCGCAAAGGAATTCATACGGATAATTTCTCCCTTCTTCGAAAGAAGGAAATACATATCCGGGAAGTTGTTGAACAACTCGAAATTAAATGTGAAGTTACCGGTCATTAAATGTTTTTTATTAAATAATTGTATCTTATCAGCAGGTAAAAATAACCATAGTATTATTCTTAAAAAATAAGAAATAACGGAACCGGGATATGATTAAATATATCCTTTTGCTTTTAGCAGTTCGGCGCAGAGAATTGCACCGCCTGCCGCCCCTCTTACCGTGTTGTGTGAAAGCAGAACAAACTTGTAATCGAAAAGTTCATCCTTTCTTAATCTGCCTGCTGCTACCGCCATTCCGTTTTCAAGATTTCGATGCAGCTTCGGTTGCGGAAAATCATCTTCGGAAAAATA
>JAJRSV010000033.1 GCA_024278655.1 Bacteroidota bacterium
CTGCTGCATCCTTTGGGTTGGGATAATACCAAGCGGCGTTTTTATTCATCTTGCCGTCAATTTCTATCGTATAGTAACTTGCTTCACCCTTCCAAACACAATTTGTACGAAGCGGGCTGTCCTGTAAAAACTCTTTCTTAACCGATTCGGGAGGAAAGTAATGATTTCCTTCGATGATAATAGTCTTATTACTTTCTGCTATAACTTTATCTTTCCATATTGCTTTAGGCATTGTTGTTTTCCGTTTTTCTAATAATAAAAAATTAACTTGAACAAAGATAATCAGACACAACGGGCATAAACTATCAGCGAAATGACAAACCTTATTTTTTTAGGCAGCCGTGCAATACTTAAGCCGAATTTTCAATGCAGATAAATTTATAATTGAATTTAAATTTTCTTTTGCTAAATTCCGGTTCAAATATTTTATTTTATCTATAAAAGCCGATAGAATCGGCTTTTCGGTTATCAGTGGATTTTATTCGGATTGTGTTTTTAAGGCAGTCGGTTTTTTTTATTACGGACTAAGTGTTTATATAATTTAAACGGAAAAATGATAATAACCTTTATATATAACCTTACAGAAGATTTTATTTCGCAAATCGATTTTACTGCACGGAGGTCCTTATGAGGAATCTGTTACTATTGTTTATTTTTCTTTCCATTTCCTTCTTTAACTTTTCATACGCACAAACAGGTAAAATAAGCGGTCGGGTTACCGACGGTTCGACGGGAGAACCGCTGCCGTTTGTAAATGTAATTATTTTAGGTACAAACCAGGGCGCAGCAACCGATATAGACGGATACTATTCAATACTTGGCGTCAGACCCGGAACATACTCCGTTAAAGCTTCAGCTATCGGTTACAATGCTCTAACTATGGAAAACGTTAAAGTATCAATTGACCTGAATACTAAAATCGATTTCAAATTGTACCAAACAAGTGTTGAGTTAAATGAAGAAGTTATTGTTATTGCTAAAAAGCCGATGATAACTAAAGATTTAACTTCTACTACAGCCATAATAACTTCAGACGATATTAAAGTATTACCCGTTACCGAGTTCCAGGAAGTGCTTCGGTTGAAAGCAGGTATTGTTGGCGGTAGTGTAAGAGGCGGTAGAAGAGGCGAGGTGGTTTACGCAATTGACGGTGTTCCGATTACAGATGTTTACGACGGTTCTACTGTTGTTGATGTTAATACGAATTCAATTCAGGAGCTGCAGTTTGTTAGTGGTGCTTTTAATGCGGAGTACGGAAGAGCACTTTCAGGTTATGTTAATATTGCAACTAAGGAAGGCGCCAGTAAATTCTCCGGCAATATTACCTCTTACATTGGCGATTATGTTAGCGGCGGAACCAATATCTTTCGCGGGATTGACGAAATCAACCCGGTTTCAATACGGGATATTGAAGGAAACTTGAGCGGTCCTATTATTCCCGGCGTGTTATCGTTTTACGGTTACGCAAGGTATATTTATTTCGGAGGATGGCTTAACGCAAAAAGAGTTTTTCAGCCATGGGATTTAACAATCAACAAAGGTCCAACATTTCCGGTTGAAGAACGCTACGATATCGATTCGACAGGCGACGGCAGTTATGTTCCTATGAACTGGAACGAAAAAAAATACGGACAGTTCAAACTTACATACAAACCTTTTTCGGGCGTTAAAATTAATTTCAACTGGTTTTACGATAACGTAAGATTCAGGGATTACGATCATGCTTTCAGCTATAATCCCGACGGCGACTTTAAAAAATTCCGTGTCGGAATTACCAACATTTTATCGGTTACACACACTTTAAGTTCCAAAACTTTTTACCAGGTAAACTTCACAAACTTTTTCAAGCAGTTCAGGCAGTATGTTTACGAAGACCCGAACGACCCGAGGTGGACACACGACCGATTGCTCGATCAGGAACCGAAGGAAATTCCGACTTTTAAAACCGGCGGTACCAAAAGCTCTCAGTTCAAGCGTACAACAAACACTTACGGTATTAAAGTAGATTTAACTTCGCAGGTCGATAAAATAAACCTTGTTAAATTAGGATTCGAAATTAACAAGCACAGGTTATCGTTCGATAACATTAACCTGCTGCAGGATCCCGCAGCCGCCGACCCGCAGGAATCGGGCAATCCTTTTGTTAAACGTCATATCCCCGATCCTCTCGACCCGAACGAAAACCTTGCAATCGACAGATACATAAGAGAACCTTTGGAAATTTCGGGATACATCCAGGATAAAATTGAGTTTGATGCTTTCATTATAAACGCAGGTGTCAGGATCGATTATTTTACAACCGACGGATTGGTTCTTGTTGATCCGAGCGACCCGGATATTTACAGACCCCGAAGACCGGAAAACATTGCGCTCACTCTGGAAGAACGAAGAGCCAAATGGTACAGGGACCCGGAACCGAGTCTCCAAATCAGTCCCCGTTTAGGTGTTGCTTTCCCTATAACCGATCAGGGAGTTGTGCATTTTTCGTACGGACACTTTTTCCAGATACCTAAC
Source organism: Bacteroidota bacterium (assembly GCA_024278655.1). Classification (GTDB taxonomy): domain Bacteria; phylum Bacteroidota; class Ignavibacteria; order Ignavibacteriales; family Ignavibacteriaceae; genus BMS3ABIN03. Next base: position 2,515 of record JAJRSV010000033.1, read on the forward strand.
TTCCAGCTTCTTTACACTAACCCCGAATACAAGTTTGGTCAGGGAACCGGCAACCTTGGAATAGCCGGCAATCCGGAACTTAAACCGCAGCAAACCATTAGCGGCGAGGTCGGTGTTCAGCAGGCATTATCAACCGATATTTCAGTTGATGTTACAATGTATTTCAGGGATATAAGAAACCTTGCCGGTACAAGAGCAGACGAAATAAGAATGTTCGGCGGCTCATCAACCTACAGCCAGTACGTTAACAGCGATTTCGGTTCGGTGTTGGGTGTTGTGTTTACATTAACAAAAAGACTATCTGACAACTGGGCGGCTACTATCGATTACACATTCCAGAAGGCAAAAGGAAATGCATCCGACCCGGCAGCTACACGTAATGCAATTGCCGGCGGGCAGCAGCCCGAAATTCAGCTTGTAAGATTGGATTGGGATCAGACACATACGCTCAACTTTACTTTCTCTTACGATACTGAAGACTTATGGGGTTTTGCTTTTATCGGCAGATACGGAAGCGGTTTCCCCTATACTCCTTCTTTCTCGCTCAACGTATCTTCGCTTTTAACAAATGCAGGATTAAAGCCGCCTACGTTTAACCTCGATTTAAGAGCTTATAAAGATTTTATGTTCGGCTCGTTCAGGTTAAGTTTATTTATGCGTGTTTATAACGTGTTCGATATCCGGAATCAAATAAACGTTTACGACGACAGCGGCACAGCCGATTATACTATTGAAGAATTTTTAAGAAGAAATGATGAAAATCCCGATTTTCTTGTTAACTCATTGGATGAATTTTACAGGAACCCCACCTTCTATTCCGAACCGAGAAGAGTAGAAATAGGTGCGAGTTTCTTTTTCTAATAATTTTATAAATGGAAAGATTTAATCAGCGGATAACTAATATGAAATCGTTTAGAATTATTCTTTTTTCGACACTTGTTTTATTATTTATACATAGTGAAATAATTGCGCAGGTTCGTGTAACCGAAAGAGGTACAGCCACGTTCCGTAAAGTCGGTGTTCACCGCGGCAACCAGGTACGAACCGTTTTTTCAAACTTCGGCGTAATTGCCCAGCCGGGCAACGAAGGACCGAGAGGAGCATGGAAATTTGATGCTAACGGTTACGTTGGCGATGTGTCTCCGCTTGTAGGCTTGAGACTGCCGATAAGGGATTATATAAATGCCTCATCCGATACACTCGACGGAATTCCCGATACTATTTATTCCGTTATTATTACACCGGTTGACAGACCGGGCGGCGGTGAAAGCGGTGTTGGAAAATTCTGGGGCTTCGAGCCGATACCCGGCTTTGCAGACCCTGTGCTCGATGAACTCGGCAAAGGTGTGGCAATGAGCCATCTGCCCGAAACCTGGCCTCCTGTGTGGCCCGATGAGCCGGATTGGAGTTATTCCGGAGAGCCGATAATTAAAGACGGTGTTGATGTTACTCCGCAGGTAGATTGGAACGGCTTTTTCGGCAGGGCACAATTGAATGCCGACCAGGAAAGTTACTTTTGGATGGACGATAACGATGACGAAGAATGGTATCAGCGTCATGAATTCTTACCCGACGATATGGACCCAAACCGCAGGGGTGCGGCAATTCAGGTTTCGGTTAGAGGATTGCAGTGGTCTAATTTTCTTGCACAGGATGTAATCTTCTGGCTTTATAATATCAAGAACGACGGCACGGAAACTTATGACCAGGCAACCTTCGGAACATTGGTTGGAACCTATGTTGGAGTTGAAACACCCGAATGGAATGATGATGCTTCATTCTTCGATGTTCGTGAAGCAATTACTTACACATGGGATTTCGATCATTACATATCGCCTGCTGCAAACCCGTTGTGGCAGCCGGACCCGACCGCTGTAGGTTACATCTTCTACGCATTCCTCGAATCTCCCGGCAACCCGTTCGACGGTGTTGACAATGACGGCGACAATGCGGAAGTAACCATCAACGCACCGTTTTTCGATCAGTCCGATTTTTCACCCCGTACAATTAACGCGGGCGACAAAGTGATTCTTATCGATAAAGATACTTTCGAACGTACTTCGTTCACAATACCGAACGATACTATTACAATTTATTCAATGGGTGTTCCTTTCTTTATTGAACCGGGAGTTACGCAGTTAGTAGAAGGCAACATTAATTTTGCTACGGGAGATGTTTTTCCGAATGCAATAGACGGAATTGATAATGATCTTGACGGTTTGATTGACGAAAACTTTCAGGTTCATTTTAAGCAGTTTAAAAAATCCGGCGAACTGATTCTTATTGATACGCTTAACCCTGTTCAATACAAAGATGTGATAAATAACATCGGATTGATAGACCCGATGATTGACGAAGCACGCGATGACTTAATTGATAACGATAACGATTGGGACCCCGAATTTGATGATGTGGGACAGGACGGCAAGCCGAACACAGGCGACTTTGGTGAAGGCGACGGTATGCCTACACCCGGCGAGCCGAATTTCGACCAGACCGATGTTGATGAATCGGATCAGTTGGGATTAACAAGTTTTCAGTACTTCGTGCCCGCAGGCGATATTACAATGAGCAACGATGTTGATATGTGGCGCAGACTGAAACCCGGCTTCTACGATGTTCCTTCTTCTATTGTTAATAACGTTGCAACAAGAGGCGAGGACGGCGATTTTATTTTCGGCTCGGGTTATTTCCCGCTTCTTCCCGGAAAAACACAACGCTTCTCGCTGGCTTTAGGTTTCGGTGAGGATTTTGCGGGTGCAATTAAAACGAAAAAAATTGCACAGGTAATTTATGATGCTAACTATAACTTCCCGCGCCCGCCTGAAAAACCAACTCTTACCGCTGTGCCCGGTGACGGCAAAGTTACACTTTACTGGGACAGAATTGCCGAAAATTCAATTGACCCCACTTTAAAAGTAAAAGATTTTGAAGGATATAAAATTTACAAAGGAACCGACCCCGACTTATCGGATGCTTTAACTATAACAGACGGA
>JAJRSV010000034.1 GCA_024278655.1 Bacteroidota bacterium
ACATGCGACTCATCAATAATCAGAAGAAAATCTTCCGGAAAATAATCCATCAAGGTGTAAGGTCTTGAACCGGGCGGTCTGACGTCCATCTGTCTCGAGTAATTGTCAATACCCGAGCAGTAACCGATTTCCTTTATCATTTCAATATCAAACCTTGTTCGCTGCTCGAGACGCTGTGCCTCCAGATATTTTTCTTCCTTGCGTAATTCTTCCAACCGTTCTTTCAGTTCTTCTTCGATGCTGTAAATAGCTTTTTGAAGTTTCTCTTTATTCGTAACAAAATATTTTGCCGGATAAATGGGTGCCGATTCAACTTCGCGTAAAACTTCGCCTGTAACCGAATCGATAATAGAAAGCTGTTCAACTTCATCATCCCAAAACTCAACGCGCAAAGCTTCTTCGTACTGATATGCGGGAATTATTTCCACCACATCACCGCGTGCACGGAATGTTCCCCTTGTAAAATCGGCGTCGTTGCGTACAAAGTAGATGTCAATCAATTCCCTCAGGAATTTTTTCCTGTCTAATCGCTCACCTTTTTTTACGAAGATAATTTTATCTGCATAATCCTGCGGCGCACCGATTCCGTAAATACAGCTTACGCTTGCAACAACAATAACATCGCGTCTTCCTTCGATTAGCGCTGTTGTAGCTTTAAGCCGCAGCCGGTCAATTTCTTCGTTGATTGAAAAATCTTTTTCGATGTACAAATCGCTTGAGACAACGTAAGCTTCGGGTTGGTAATAATCGTAGTAGCTTATAAAAAACTCAACGGCGTTGTTCGGAAAAAACGATTTGAACTCCGAGTAAAGCTGTGCGGCTAAAGTTTTGTTGTGGGATATGATGAGAGTAGGACGGTTCACTTCCTTTATAACGTTCGATATTGTGAACGTTTTTCCGCTGCCGGTTACACCAAGCAGAGTCTGAAACTTATCGCCGCGTTTAAGTCCTTCAATAAGCTGTTTTATTGCTTCCGGCTGATCGCCTGCCGGTTTGTAATTCGATACCAGTTCAAACTTTTTCATAGTATTCAATCAAGCAGCACATCGTGCGCATGAAACGAATCTTTATTAAGATGACCTCTTAATATTACCGTTTCAACCGTGTTAATTCCCGGCGGAATATTATCGGCATGAACCACAACCACTTTTCCCGCTTTATCGACAACGTAAAACGAGTTGTTGCTAAATCCACGCTCCTGCAGAACTTTGACCCTGATGTCCTTAACCGCGCTGTTATTAATATCGAAGTCGGCAAAGGCACCAAGGTCGCTGCTCGGTGCAAAGTAAGTGATATAAACAAGAAAAATTACGACGATTACCAGTGCCGGTAAAATTAATTTTTGTAAAGATTTCATTCTCTTCCCGGGTTATTATTGATTTGTAAATTTAGTAATTTTTATTTGTATAAAAAATGAATATGAAATTACATGGAGTTAATTAAATGAAGAACCAAAAATTATGGATTGTTATATCCGGATTCATGGGCTTCTGTGCCGTTGCACTCGGTGCGTTCGGGGCTCATGCTTTGGGCGACAGGATATCGGCTGAAATGATGACAATTTACAAAACGGGCATACTGTATCAAATGATACATTCGGTTGCAATGTTAGCGGTGTCGTTATCGAAAAAGAAGGAGCTTTACAAATCCAATGCGATGTTTTTAACCGGCATTATACTCTTTTCGGTTTCGTTATATGTTTATGCAGTTACGGGTAATGTAACTTTCGCTATGTCTGCACCGGTAGGCGGAGTGTTTTTTATGATTGGCTGGCTGCTGATAATGTACGAAGGGATAAAATCGGTGGACAAAGAAACCGAAGAACCAATTACTTAACCGCACGCAATTTAAAGTAAACTTCTTCCGGCGAGAATATGCCCGCAAAAAAGCGTTCGTAAATTACCGGCTCAAGGTTAACTATAAAGTCCATCCATTTTAAAACTGCGAAGTGCGAGGTGATGAAACGCTTTTCAATAATTTCGAACTGTGCCTTGCCTTCGTAGTTTGTGCGGTGATCGAGTTTCCACTTCTCGTAAAATTTTAATTTCCTGTTTCCTATGTATTCGTAGTTATCAAAAGTACGGATTGAAAACGGAATTTTATGGTCCGGCTCGCCGAAGTATTTTGTGTTCAGAAAGAAAGGTGCGTAAACAATCAGCAATCCGTTCGGTTTAAGTATGCGGTAAAGCTCGGTTATGGTGTTGTGAAAGTTATCGAGATGTTCGAGTATGTGCGAAGCATAAATTTCATCGAATGTATTATCATCAAACGGATAAGGAAATTTATTCAGGTCGTGAATCTGGTTGCCTCCGTAATCAACAACATCGAGATTAACATATCCTTCTTTTATATCTTTTCCGCAGCCAAGGTTTAATTTCATAACAGATTTTTCTTTTTTAATTTAAAACAATTTCATCCGTGCATTGTCGGATGATCGGGAAGTGAAACAACAATTTCCCTTTCGATGTTAGTCAATTCATCAAGACGCCGGTTAACTTTCTCTTCGGGAAAATAGAGCTTTGCAAGCTTAATAAAAGTAACATAATGTCCCGCCTCCGAAGAAGAGAGTGCCTGATAGAAGCTCTTTAATTCCGGGTCGCTGATGTTTTCTGCAAGCAACTGCAGTCTTTCGCAAGAACGTGCTTCAATAATTCCGGCAGTAAGAAGCCGGTCTAATAAACGTTCGGGTTCGTTGTTGTGTAAGTGAGTTAGCAGCTCTTTCACATAAGGATCGCCGGTGTCCCTTGTGAACTGAATATTTCTTTTCTCAATGAATTTTAAAACCGAACGGTAATGATCAATCTCTTCTTCAACCAGGTCAGCCATCTTCATATTAATTTCCATCTTCTCCGGGTAAGTAGAAAGAAGGCTTAGTCCGGTAGCAGCGGCTTTCTTCTCGCAATGAGCATGATCGATTAGGACCGACTCTAAATTATTCAGAGCCGATTGAATCCATCCGGGATTTGTTTCACACTTTAAGCAAAGCATAAATCAAATTTAAATATTTTAAGATGAATAATGTAATTGGTATTTAAAATAAAACAGCCCGACCGATTAAAGCCGGGCTGAATCTGGAGAAGAGTTATTGAAAGAATTAGTTCACTGATACAAGCGGATCATCCAATCCTTTGATTGTAATTTCCTCAACTTTAAGTTTTGCAACACCACTGCCGATAACACCTAATTCTTCGGCAGCAGCTTTCGAAAGATCGAGCTGTCTTCCCGGTATGTAGGGACCTCTGTCGTTTATCCGCACAATTACCGATTTCTTCGTTCTAAGGTTCGTAACTCTTAACAGCGTTCCAAACCGCATCGATTTATGAGCGGCTGTGTACGCCATCTGATCATATATTTCGCCGTTAGCTGTTCTTCTGCCATGAAATCTGGGTCCATACCACGAAGCTCTCATTATTCCTAAATTTTTATATTCTACTACTGATGTATTAGTTACTTTAACTTCCTTTACCGGGACAAATTCTTCGGTTAATACCGGTTCAATCGAATTGTTTCTCTCATTCGTTGCAATCGTGAATCCAACCAATCCTATCAATGCCACCAATAACAATATCTTTGTTAGTGACTTCAAAGATACACCTCATTTTTATTTTTAGATTATTTTTACACCACTAAGTTAGACAGGTCATAAAGTAAAGACAATAAACAATTTAGCGTAAGAGACTTAAAGTAAGAAGTATCGAATTACCGACTATTATGGTATTTTAGTCGGATATGGTTAATTCAAAGTTTCGGACTGAAAAATATTTTTTTATCTGCCCGCTAAAAAATTTCATTAAGATTATTATATTCTTATTGGAAATTTGTTAATGAATTAATTCACAAATTATAAAAAGAAGCGAACCACCATATGATTATTAAAAAACACAAGCGTTTAAAAAAGGAACTATCCTTATTTCATGTATTTGCTATTGCTGCAGGAACCACGCTTAGTGCCGGATTCTTTCTGCTGCCGGGTCTGGCTGCCATTGAAGCCGGAACGGCATTACCGTTAGTCTATCTAATCGCAGTCATACCACTCATCCCGGCAATGTTCAGTATTGTGGAACTTGCCACGGCAATGCCCCGGGCAGGAGGTGTTTATTACTTTCTGGACAGAACCCTGGGTCCGATGGTTGGCACAATCGGTGGACTGGGAACATGGGCAGCGCTTGTGCTTAAGGTTTCGTTTGCTCTTATTGGTATGGGCGCATATATAACGCTCTTCTTCCAAGACGTTGAAATAGTACCGGTTGCCGTAGGCATTGCATTGGTTTTGGGTGTTATAAGTTTATTCGGTTCAAAGAAGAGCGGCTCACTTCAATCGTTTTTGGTTACGGTATTATTATTCATACTGTTTATCTTTATAGGCGGCGGCATTCCTAAAATAAACTTTTCTATGCTAACGGAAATTTTCTCTACCGAGGGTTCGTCACTTCTTTCGGCTGCCGGATTAGTTTATATAAGTTACATTGGTGTAACCAAAATTGCCAGCTTATCGGAAGAAGTAAAAAACCCCGAACGGAATTTACCGAGAGGAATATTTCTTGCAATAGGAGTTGCTGTGCTTATCTACTTTTTCGGCACGCTGATAATGGTCGGTGTAATTCCGTTGGATGAATTAAAAGGCGACTTAACTCCAGTAGCAACCGCGGGCAAATATATTTTCGGTGACTTCGGTGTTTATCTGTTTTCGTTTGCTGCCTTGTTCGCTTTTATATCGGTAGCTAACGGCGGAACTTTAAGTGCATCGAGGTATCCGTTGGCATTAAGCCGAGATCATCTTTTACCGCGATACTTTTTAAAACTTAGTAAGTGGGGAACGCCAATCTTCTCTATTTTATTAACAGTTGGAACCATCGTTGCTATACTCCTTCTTCTCGATCCCACCGGTATTGCAAAGCTTGCAAGTTCATTTCAGTTAATGGTGTTCGCGTTTATTTGTTTGGCTGTTATAATAATTCGTGAAAGTAAAATTGAAGCGTACGACCCGGGTTTTAAATCACCCTTCTATCCATGGATGCAAATAGTTGGAATGGTTCTGCCGTTTGTGTTTATTTTTGAAATGGGTTTGATGCCGCTGCTTTTCAGTTTAGGATTAATAACCGCCGGTGTTCTCTGGTATCTTTTCTACGGCAAGAGTCGTGTGGTTCGTACCGGTGCAATTTATCATTTGTTCGAGCGGTTGGGTAGATTAAGATACGACGGTTTGGATATGGAGTTGCGCGGAATTTTAAAAGAGAAAGGTTTACGCGAAACAGATCCGTTCGACGAAATTGTAACGAGGAGTTTGGTTATCGATTTATCCGGCAAGGAAGAGTTTGATGAAGTAGTTAAAAAAGCTTCGGCATGGTTTTCTAAACTGGTTGATAAATCATCTGCTGAAATTGAGAAAATGTTTTTGGACGGAACGCGGATGGGCGCTACTCCGGTAACTCACGGAATTGCTTTGCCGCATTTAAGATTAGACGGTTTGCAGCAGGCGGAGATGGTAATTGTAAGAGCGAACGAAGGTGTTCATATAAAATTTAAAAATCCGCTTACCGATTTTGAAGAAGACGAGCAGGATGTTCATGCAATTTTCTTTCTTGTTAGTCCGCAGAGTGATCCTACCCAGCATTTAAGAATATTGGCACAGATTGCCGGACGCGTTGAAGAAGAAGGGTTCGAACAGGAATGGCGCGGGGCATCGGACGAGCAGGAATTGAAAGAAGCATTAATCCACGAAGACCGCTGTATGTCTATTACAATCGATTCGAAATCTAAAACAGCTCCGCTTGCCGGCAAAGCGTTAAAGGAAATCCGGTTTCCCGAGCACTGCCTGGTTGCACTGCTGCGCAGAGGCGGCGAGACTATAATTCCTAAAGGCAACACAGTATTGGAAGAAGGCGACAAGCTTACGATTATCGGTGAACCCGGCAGTATGAAAAAATTGAAGGAAGAATTCGGTGAGGAGAATTAATATTCCCTTTCCAACAGTTTATATATTTCATTTATCATTTTGAAAAAAATGTTTCTGTTTAAGAAGCTCGATATTAAGATTAGTGAAGATAACCTTTAATTTTCAGCTTAAAATGAAGATATAACAATGATATTTTTACTGGCATTCTAAATGTATATAACGAGACAGCTTCTGTAAATTCCGGTTGCTATGCTTAAATAAAAAGCGGTGGTCATCCGCTTAATAAATCTGCCAAAAGTAAAAACTGTCATTATTGAAGGGATGCTTGTGCAAACTCTTTTTAACTATTTCCGCAAATCAATATTTCTTTTTTTAATCTCATTCAATTTTATCCTTGCCGGGGTTCCGGATGCAATTTCGGTTAGTAAGGTTTCCGATGGATATGTTATTGATTTTGTTTTACCGGCGTACAAATTTAACGCTATTACGGCAGATGGAAATGAGTATTTAAGAATTGAAGTTCCCGGTTTCGGTGTAACACCGTTAGCGGGGAAACCCGAATTACCGATTCTATCTTTTAATCTGTTCATACCTTTCGACGAAAACCAGCCGGCTGCAGAAATTCTTTCGACCGAAGTTGAACAAAAACTCTTAACAAACAAAATTTATCCGAAGCAGCAGCCCTGGTCGAAGAATGAATCGTTATCGGACAGACCGTTTGTTTATGATTACGGTTATTACAATACATTCGGCAACAGGGATGAAGCGTTAGTTACTATATCCGAACCGTTTATTATTTCCGGAGTAAAAGGTGTGATGGTTACCGTTCGCCCCTTCAAATACAGTCCGGCAGAAAACGTACTTAAAGTTGTTAAGTCGTTAAGATTTAAGATTGTTATAAAAGAGGGCTTTGTTCTTAACTACAATGTATCGGCACCGTACAATAATTTTTTCAAAGAAGCGTTTGTTAATTATGAGGGAATGAGTCCAACATCCAATCCGAGATATTTAATTATTACCGCACCCGAGTATGAAGCAGCACTGGAACCGTTTGTCAATCATAAAATGAATGC
>JAJRSV010000035.1 GCA_024278655.1 Bacteroidota bacterium
TATTGATTGGCGCGCCGCCTTAAGGAGAATTTCTTTTTCCTTTTCCGAAAGTCCCATTATCATCCTCCCTTTAATCAGTTAAAGATTATTTTATAAACACCTAACTTCGTCCGTTCGATAAGCAAGAACAAAAGATCGTCTTTAACGAAAAACGAATCGGGCGCAAACGCATGAGTACGGGAGTTTAGCGTTTCTTCTAATATATACTTTCCTTTCGTTAAGTCAACAGCTTTGAAAATATTATTCAAAGAATTATCGTCGTTCACTTCGTGATAGTTGAACATAAGCAAATCATCAATCAAAATATATTCAATTCTTCCCGAAATAAGATGCTCTTCACGGAGTTTTGATAAAACTTCATCCGCTGCGGACGGCAGTCCTGCTTCAAATACATCCGGGAAACGATAGCCGGAAAAATCTTCCGATGCTATTACTTCTTCACGTATTAGATTTATAGAAGTTGAATCTGTTCCAAGCTCTCCGGTTATTTCGCCGGTAAGATAGTCCTGCGTAAAATATTCCCGGTCTTCAAATTTCTGCTGATACGAATAAACTTTATCCTCTTTAATGAAAAGGAAAGAGCGGTCTTCATCTTCCCACAAAACCTGCTGCGAGTTTATATCCAGAGCAGTTATTCCATGATGCTGAGGCAGGTCTGGTTTGCCGAATTTGTGAAAGAAGATTACGTCCTTATAAACGGCTTCAATTCCCAGCCAGAACTTTTCATCCAACTGGAGATTGCTAAAAATTTTCCTGCCGCTTTCTATATCCAAACAGTTAAAGAACGCCTGCTTCTTGTCCGCTTCTCTTTCTTCTATAATCAATTTGCCCGTATCAGTTGGCAGCAGACGGAATATTTGCCGCTTGTTGTTATGTATGTAATTTCTTTTTAGTTTCATTTTAATTTACCGGTTCAAACCTTGCGGTAAAATGTCGTAGCATCGGGGCTTCGTAAGTTATTTTATATCCCTTTAGTTTATCTCTGTTTTTGAACACTTCTATTATTACTTCAACCAGATAATCAACATGACTTTGAGTATAAACTCTTCTCGGAATTGCCAGCCGCACTAATTCCATCATGGCGGGAATAAGCTTCCCGTTCTCATCGTATTTGCCGAACATCACGCTTCCTATTTCCACTCCTCTTACACCGCCTTCAAGGTAAAGCTCGCAAACAATCGATTGCCCGGGATACTGTTCCGGCGGAATATCGGGAAGAAATCTTTTCGCATCAATGTAAATTGCATGACCGCCCGGCGGTTCGATAATAGGCACGCCGGCATCTACGAGTTTATTGCCGAGATATTCAACACTTCTTATTCTGTATTGCAGATAATGCTCATCAACAACTTCCTCCAGCCCCTGTGCAACCGCCTCGAGGTCTCTGCCTGCTAGTCCGCCGTAAGTCGGGAATCCTTCGGTTACAATTAGTAGGTTGCGGCACTTCATAGCAAGCTCTTCATCATTCATAGCAAGAAATCCGCCGATGTTAACCAGAGCATCTTTCTTCGCACTCATTGTTGCACCGTCGGCATACGAGAACATTTCCTGTGCAATCTCCAAAACCGATTTGTCTTTATATCCGGGTTCGCGCATTTTAATAAAGTAAGCATTCTCCGCAAAGCGGCATGCATCAAGGAAAAGCGGAATGTTATACTTATTACAAACTTCCTTCACTTCGCGGATGTTCTGCATCGAGACCGGCTGCCCGCCGCCTGAATTGTTAGTAACGGTTAACATGCACAGCGGAATATTTTCGGCACCTTTTTCTTTTATGAACGCTTCAAGTTTTTCAACATCCATATTCCCTTTAAAGTCGGCACGCTTTTCAGGATGCTTGCCAATCTCGACCAAAAGATCATTTGCTTCTGCTCTTGTAAACTCAATATTAGCACGTGTGGTATCGAAGTGAGTATTGTTCGGAAAATATTTGCCCGGTCCGCCGACGATAGAAAACAAAATCTTTTCAGCCGCTCTTCCCTGGTGAGTAGGAATGATATGTTTCATGTGCGTTATTTTATTTACCGCGGCTTCGAACCTGTAAAAGCTTTTCGAGCCGGCATACGATTCATCGCCTTCCATTATTCCCGCCCACTGTTTCGCACTCATTGCTGAAGTTCCGCTGTCTGTAAGCAGGTCAATCAGTACATCATCGGCACGAAGCATAAAGGGATTGTACCCTGCATCTTTCAGAAGCTTTTCCCGTTCATCTCTTGTGGTAAATCTGATTGGTTCGACTACTTTAATCTTGAACGGTTCGATAATGGTTTTGGGTGTCATTTGCTATCTCATTTTATAATAAAACGAATGATTATTTCTGTTACAAATTTAATAAATGATAAGGACATTGCCTTTGAAGAATCTATATTTTTAATTACCATGCATCATATTTTTGTTGCCTTTAGTGTAAAGTATGGATAATTTTTCCACGGTTTCTTTAACACTTTATGAGGAGAGAGATATGGACCCAACAGATACAAACGAAATCCGCGAACATTTTGAAAACCAGGGTGGCGAACCTCCGGTAGGAGAAGAATTAAATCATTCCGATAAAATGACGGGAATATTTACCGAGCCGTCAAAAACTTTCGAACAAACGGCAAAGTTCCCACCGAGGGCTATGGATTGGCTTCTTCCGTTAATCAGCTTTATAATAATTGCTATCGTAACAAACTTTTTACTGCTTCAGAATGCAGAGCTGAAATTGAAATTTAATGAAATGCTCGATGAGAAGATGCAGGAAGTTGAAACACAAATGCAAGAGAAGGTTCAAAGCGGTGAGATGACCGAAGAACAAAAACAAACCGCAGTTGAACAGGCAAGAAAAGGAATGCAGTTTATGACCGGTCCGGTTATGCGTTCGGTAACGCTTGTTGTATGGACGTTTATCGGATTTTTTATAATGGCTTTTATTTATTATTTACTTGCTAAGTTTGCACTTAAAGGTGAAGGGAACTACAGCAGTGCATTGGTTGCAAGAGGATTGCCGATGTACATTCTGTTCATCCAGGTGGTTGTAGTAGCAATTATTTCTTTAGTGTTTAAGAAACTGATGATCGATTCCAGCGTTGCGGCGTTTTTAGAGATGGACAGAAACACTGTTGCCGGCTATCTCCTTTCTCGTGTTGATCCGTTTGCAATTTGGTTTTACTCGGTAGTTGGTATCGGGTTGGCAAAGATGTTCAAGTCCGAATCAACTATGAAATATATAATTATGGTGTTTGCAGTTTGGTTTATCGGAGATTTGATACTGCTGCTGTTAGGCATGGGATTTGGATAGAATTTTATTTCAACTTATAAAATAATCGCAAAAAAAATGCCCCTCCTTTTTAAGGAGAGGCAGATTCCAACTTTAGTTGGAATCGGGGTGGTTTGCAGCATTAGCTGTTTTGTTATTAGCGGGGTTTTGTGTTTGCATCACGATTATGTAATCACACCACCCCCGACTAAAGTCGACCCATCCTCAAATGAGGAGGGGAAAATTATTTTGGTTTTTCAAGTGGTGGTAGTTTATACGATTATTTATACTTAATGTTTGGTGGGTAACGAAGCTTCGCTTCGTGTTACAAATTGTTACATAACGCTTTGCGGGTCTATGTCGTAGAAGAGTTTTACGTCTTTGTATCTCGACTTTTTATTATACTCCATAAATGAATTTAAAATTGCTTTGCGTAAAATTCCGCCGCCGGGGTCTTTTTCCTTAACACTTTTTACTAAAATATGAAATCTGTAAAAACCTTTTAAGCGAGAGATAACAGCATAAGCGGGCTGTGAGATTTTCAGCCACTCACCGTAGCGGATAAGCTCTTTGTAAAAATCGTAAGCAGCGCCTTTTGCTTTGTTTTCATTCTTATCTTTTGCTTCTATCAACGCAATTCTTGTAAACGGCGGGTAGCCCATTTTTTCCCTGTCGATAATCTCTTTTTTATAGAATCCTTCGTAATCATTTTTTAGAACCATCTGAAGTGCAAAGTGTTTTTCGTTCTGCGTTTGTATTATAACTTCGCCGGGAGTTTTGCTTCTGCCCGCTCTTCCCGATACTTGTGTAAGCAGTTGAAATGTTCTTTCATCGGCTCTGAAATCGGGAAGCCACAAAGTTGTTTCGGCAGAGATAACACCGACTAACGTTACTCTCGAAAAGTCTAATCCTTTCGAAACCATCTGTGTGCCGACGAGTATATCGATATCACCTTTGCCAAACTCCAATAATATTTTGCTTAATGCAGATCTTCTCGCGATTGCATCTGAATCGACACGACTGATAGCAGCTTTGGGAAAGTAAAACGAAAGCTCATCCTCAACCCGTTCGGTTCCGGTTCCGAAATATTTTATTGCAAGCGAACCGCAATGTGTGCAGGCACCGGGCACATCTTTTATCAATCCGCAGTAGTGGCACTGAATAATGTTTTTATTTATGTGAAAGACCATCGGCACGGAGCAGTTGTCGCATATTTCAACTTCGCCGCAGTCCTCGCAGTAAATTTGTGTAGAAAACCCGCGCCTGTTCTGAAGAATTATAACGCCTTCTTTTTTCTTTAACCTGTCTTCAATTTTATCGAGCAGAATTTTTGAAAAGACGTTTTCCATCCGCTGCTTCTTACGTTCCCGGTTTACATTTACAAGCGTGATGTGCGGCAGCTTTGCATCATCAATTCTTTCGGGAAGTTCGAGCAAATTATACTTGCCGGTCTTTGCGTTATACATACTTTCAACCGAAGGAGTTGCGGAGCCGAGAACAACCGGGCACTTGTGAATGCTTCCCAAAACCACGGCGGCATCCCTTGCGTGGTAACGTGGAATTATATCGAACGACTTGTAACTCGAATCGTGCTCTTCATCAACCACAATCAATCCGATATCTTTAAGCGGAGCGAACAACGCCGAACGTGCACCAACCACCACTTTCGATTTTCCTTTGAACACACGCTGCCACGAATCGTATCTTTCTCCGGCAGACATACGGCTGTGAATTACCGTAACGCTATCGCCGAAGTTGTTGTAAAGCCGTGAAGTTATTTGCGGAGTGAGCGAAATCTCAGGCACAAGAATCAATGCAGACTTATTGTTCTTCAAAACCTCTTTTGTAATTTCTATATATACCTGTGTTTTGCCGCTGCCGGTTACTCCGTGCAAAAGGTAAGTTTTGAATTTGTTCTTTGCAGCCGGTTTTAAAACCTCGTCGATTATTTTTTTCTGCTGCTTTGTTAAAGTAAATTTTTGATGCTCTTCTTTATAAACCTCTTTGTATCTGCGGTCAACTTCCTTTTCGAAAACTTCAACATAACCTTTTTTCTCAAGCGAATCGAGAGATGACTTAGATGATTCGGTTTTATGAAGAAGCTCTGCCGCAGGAAGGTCTTTCCCTTTAGCCGATATAACTTCCAACAGTATTTTTACCTGTTTCGGCGACCTGGTTTCCAACTCGGGAAAGTCTGCATAAATTTCGCCGACAGATTTTTTAAGCTTAACATACTTTACTTTTTTTGCTTTTACTTTCGCGCCTTTTATATCATCGACAATCGAGATTGCGCCTTTCCGTTTGAGCGTTTGAAGCTGCGAGTAGATATTTTTTTTGCCTACAATCCTCTGAAGATAATTCTGGCTTATTTCTGTCCGGTTCAATAATTCTTTTAAAATTTTGGCACGAACTGAATCTTTGTTCTTTTCTTCTTCATATAACTTTTTGCAAAATTCGGGATCGACAATAATTTTTCTTTTCGATTCGATATCGGTTCCGTACGGAACCGCCAACCGAAGCGCTTCACCCAAAGAAGAGAGGTAGTAATCAGAAAGCCAATCGTAAAACTTAAATCCTTTTTCATCGATGATAGGTTCGTCGTCGAGAATATCGAGTATCGGTTTTATTTTTTCGGTAACTGATGTTTCATCGGAAGTGTTAACGATGAACCCCGTGAGTGTACGCTTACCGAACGGAGCTACTGCACGCACGCCTTTAACGGCTAACGATTCGAACTCCTCGGGAACGAGATAAGTAAATGCCTTCCGGAAAGGGAGCGGAAAAACAATCTCAGCATACATTGTTATTCTTTTTCAAAATACTGTGCCATATTTACTAACTTACCGTCTTCAACAAAATCGCTGAACATCTTGAACTTTAAAACTTTGATGGAGTTATCCCACATTATTCTTTTATAGTTGTCGCTAATCATAATCTCACCGTTTGTAGAAATGATGCTGTCTGCCGGACTTAAAGTAAGGTAGTAGAACGGCTCTTCGTAAATAATTCCCTCTACTGCTTTAATACTATCGAACGTAAAAACCACTTTACCGTTAAGCTTGCCGTTATCAACAAAAAGTTTTCGGTCAATTAAATTCTTTCCGTTTCCTTCCATCAGTATTACGATTTCATCGCTTTTGTACAAATAGTCGAAAAGATTTTCTTTATCCGCTTCCAACTCTTTGTTGTTTAATGCATCCGAACGGATATCATTGATTATCGCTTCCGCTTTACCTCCACCTGCTCCATTGTGAGTAATCTTATATTCTATCGAATTGAAAAGAAGACAACCTTGTAAAAACAATACGGAAGAAGCCATTAGTATTATAAAAAGTTTTTTCATTATATATTATCCCGATCAAATTTGAATTCTTAATTATGCAACTATCTAAGGCAAATATACGGATGAGAAAATATTTAAACCAATAACACCGGTTTTTACGGAATATTTAAGGTATGTTTTATATCTTTAACAGAGAAAAATAAGAAACAGTTGTATGCTTGAAAAACAGATAAAACTTTTACGGATTGCTGTAATCGCTCTTGTCCTCGTTGTGCTTTTCGGAACAATAGGATTTATGCTTGTTGAGGGATGGAACTTTATCGATTCGTTTTACATGACGATAATTACCGTTACCACCACCGGTTTCGAAGAAGTTCATCCTTTATCGAAAAGCGGCGAACTGTTTACGGTAATTTTGGTTATAGCAAGTTTTTCAACCGTAATTTTTATCGGAAGTATCGGTTTTCAAATCTTAATTGAAAGCAAAATTTTCAGGAGAAGAAAGATGCACAAACAGATTGAAGAATTAAAAGATCATTATCTCGTTTGCGGATTCGGAAGGATGGGAAGTCATATTTGCAACGAACTGAAGAATGCCAATGTACCTTTTGTAGTAATAGAAAATAATGCCGAAAATTATCCGAAGCTGGACGAGCTGAATTACCTGTACGATACTGGCGATGCAACGAGCGACAGTACGCTTCTTCGGGCGGGAGTGAAAAAAGCAAAAGGATTGGTTGCAGTGCTTTCTTCTGATGCTGAAAATGTATTTGCCACACTCTCCGCAAAGTCGCTAAACCCTAATATTTTTGTGGTTGCACGTGCAGTGGACGACAATACCGAAGGGAAACTGATGAAAGCAGGTGCCGACAGAGTTGTGAAACCGTACGAGTTAGGCGGTGTGCGAATGGCTGAAATTCTCCTTCGCCCCGGTGTAATGGATTTTATTGATGTTGTTGCCGGCAAGAAGAATCTGGATTTACAGATTGAAGAAATTACGGTAAGAAAAGGTTCCTCGATAGCAGGAAAAACTTTATCGGAACTGCCGCTGCGAAGTGATTTGAACATTATAATTGTTGCAATTCAGAATGAAGAGAAAGGAATTTTTATTTACAATCCGAAATCGGATACGAGAATAGACGAAGGCAATAAGCTAATTGCAATCGGCGAGCAATCGAGCTTGGATAAATTAAAACAGTTGTGAATAAAAAAGCCCACGGTTTTTAACCGTGGGTAAATGACAGAAAATAAAACCTGGATTAATCGTTCCAACGGTTTAATATTTTTGTAATTAACTTTATACTTTCAATCGCCTCAAAGTTGCCATCATTTAATTCATAAATAATAACTCATCAACATTTAACAACTTCGGAATTTAACGATGAATAATTGAGACTATCTCAATAAAATCATCTTCTTTGTTGCAATGTAACCGCCGGTTCGTAATTGATAAAAATAAACACCACTCGGCAACTCATCGGCGTTAAACTCAACTTCATAAATGCCCGCTGGTTTTACTTCGTTTACAAGCGTTGCTACTTCGTTGCCAAGAATATCATAAACTTTCAAAATGACGTTTGACATTTGACGTTTGACATCTAAGGGCACAGCATACTTGATAATTGTGCTTGGATTGAACGGGTTCGGATAATTCTGGTAAAGTATAAACTCACCGGGTTGCAAATTATTCTCATCACTAACTTCCGTAATTACTTCAATCGGGAATGCCGCGCTTGTGTTCTGCTGATCGTGCTTATACGAATTCCAGAAAGCAAAATTTTCGTTGTAAGCCGAATCCAAATCGAAAAAGTATATCGTTCCGGTAATTGATGCAAAAGCAAATTCCACGTTGCCGTCATTATCAAAGTCATCGATTACAGGTGCAGGACTGTGGGTTCCCGATTGATTCTGATCATCAATGAAGAAAGGGAAACCATCGACGGTTGTTGTATCATTATGTATCGCGAAAACATAATCGTGCACTTTAACCATTATTTCTACCGTTGTCGTATCGCCGTCTATATCGCTTATAACGGGAGAACTATTAATGTTGGTCATATTGCCCGGATGAACCAGAGGGACAGGAAAATTCTGAATAACCGAACCGTCGTGATGAAAACCATAAAGCATTTCCACTCCATCATATCCACCGACTATAATTTCCAGGTCGCCGTCTCCGTCAATATCGCCTAAAGCAGGCGAAGACAAACGAGCGTATTTTACACCGACAGGAAAACCGGGCTTCAAATTTCCCGCTGCGTCGAACACATACAAGCTGTCATCGTTTGTATCGTCGTACGATATTACAACTATTTCCGCATTGCCGTCGTTATCCAAATCGCCAATTGCCGGTGTTGATTTTATTACGCCGGATAAAGTAACGGGAAATCCGTTTATAATTGTTCCGTCATCTTCGAAAGCATACATTTTATACGGATCGGGACCGACAGGACCCTGAAAAGTACCGACGACAATCTCATAAGCATCATCATTATCGATATCAGCTACGGCAGGCGAACCCGGCATTTCGGGAAGCGTTTGAGGCCAGCCGTTTAGCGATGTACCATCCTGCTTAAAGATATATAATTTTTTGTTATCGGAAGGATAAATTATTTCGAGGTTGCCGTCTTTGTTGATATCGAATAAAGTTGCCGCCTGACTCGTGCCGAAGTTTTTAGGAAAGCCGGGGAACATACTTCCGTCGGCATTATACACATATAATTTATTCCAGCTTCCAACAACAATTTCCGAAGTTCCGTTATTATCGATATCGCCGATTGCTACTGTTGCGGGAATCGGTGCACCGGTCATTCTTAAAGGCCAGCCGCTATAATCGGTTCCGTTCATGCTTAAAACATATATCAATCCTGCGCCGTAAGCATTGCCGTCTGTAGTATCGTAGGTAGATACAATCAGTTCTTTAACACCGTCACCGTCCACATCCGCCGATTTTAAACTCGAAAGTATCGGCGCGCCTGTGTCGTAAACCCATGCCGGTACAAGCTGGTTAATCGATGCCGCTGATGATGGTTGTTGATTGAAAAGGAGATAGTTTTCGCCGCCGTTTTCTTTATCGGCGCTAAGGAAAGTCTGGCTGAATGATACAGCCGTAAACATAAACAGGAAAATTATCAAATAAAACTTTTTCATTTTACTCACCTGCTTTTAATGAACATATTCTAATTGATGAATTTACTAATCAGCATATTCTTAAATGTAAATTATGAAAATTATGTTTAATAATTAAGGGAAGATTGTAAAGGATTGTTTAATTGTTAAATTGTTCACATCTGTCCAAAATAAATTTCTCTGAAATACCGGCAGAGAAAAAATTAAAATGGATTACAGGTGTTTATATTCGTTTCATTTGTAAGTGGAGCTCATCCCTCTTTAATTCCCTTCTTCCTTTCCGGGAGAAGAGGGACAGGAGGTTGAATTGCAGTTTTTGTAAAAATGTTTAGTTCTGCTATTAAAGGATGAATAGTTACTCATATAAAAAAATAATTCGGTCAGTCTCGGTTTGTATTTTAGCTTTATTTTTTTTGTCTCCTGCTTATTGATCCTCTACGAGGATATTTTTGTTTTTTTCCTTTCTTTTCTACAATAATTGAACATCTACGATGTTCTTTGCAAGTGTAAGTTTGTCCCGCTTTTTCTTTAACCCAAATCATCACCGGAACTTTTTTACAACCAATTAAATGTTATCTCAATTCCGTAATTAGCCTCGTAGAGGTTATATTATTGTAGTAGCATTTCAAACATCATCAGGTAGTAAAAACCTCGTAGAGGTTTAATAAAATTCCGGTTTGTGAAACATCTGTCCAAAATAAATTTCTCCGAAATACCGGCAGAGTAAAAATTAAAATGGATTACAGATGTTTACATTCGTTTCAGTTGTAAGAGGAACAGGAGGTTGAATTGCAGTTTTTGTAAAAATGTTTAGTTCTGCTATTAAGGAATGAATGGTTACTCAACAAAAAAATATTTTGGACAGCAATGAAATTGTTGCATTGTTAGTTTTAATTGAAAATCGTTTTTTATGATGCGGAATTATGAGAGGATTAATTAACAGTATAATAATTTTTTCTGATAGGAATTTTAACCTCGAAACTCGCACAATAAAAATTTGAAAAGTTTTTATAAAAACCGTTAAAACGGTTGGAGAAGATTTTTTTGGGTTTTAGCCCAACGATTAAAATCGTGGGTTGCCTTCCATTCCAACAATCGATTTGCTTATTGCTTCTGCCTATTGCCTGCTCATCCTCAACACGCACCAACTAATTATTACTTATCAAGCTCTTCACTTAATTTATCGATAACCTCAACAGAAGTAATTCCATCGGCTTCGGCGCTGAAGTTTGTAATTATTCTGTGGCGCAAGACAGGAAGCATTGCGAATTTAATATCATCGATGTTAGGAGTGAACCTGCCTTGCATAATTGCCCTTGTTTTAGCGGCAAGTATCATATACTGCGATGCTCTCGGACCGGCACCCCATGTAACCCAGTCTTTAATGAACTGTGGCGAGTTTCCGTTTGTGGGTCTTGTAAGGTTGGCTGTTCTTACTGCAAACTGAATTACATTATCGGCAACGGGAACCCTGCGCACAAGTTTCTGAAATTCAAGTATCTCATCGGCGTTTAAAACTTTTTCCGGATTTGCTTCGTACTGGCTTGTTGTTGTTTCCACAACTTTAACCTCTTCTTCGAACGAAGGATAATCGAGCCAGAGATTAAACATAAATCTGTCCAGTTGTGCTTCGGGCAGCGGATAAGTTCCTTCCTGTTCAATCGGGTTTTGAGTTGCAAGCACGAAGAACGGTTCGGGCAACTGATATGTTGTACCGGCAGCGGTTACTTTGTGTTCCTGCATTGCCTCTAAAAGTGCCGCCTGGGTTTTAGGCGGAGTTCTGTTTATTTCATCGGCAAGAATTATGTTTGCAAAAACGGGTCCCGATATAAATCTGAAGTTTCTCTTCTTTGTTAACTGGTCTTCTTCAATTATTTCGGTTCCTGTAATATCGCTCGGCATTAAATCGGGTGTAAATTGTATGCGGCTGAACTGCAGGTCCATCACTTCGGCAACGGTTTTTATAAGAAGAGTTTTTGCCAAACCGGGAACTCCGACGAGCAGGCAGTGTCCGCCGGACAAAAGCGCTATCAGCAGTTGATCGATTATTTCATCCTGCCCGACGATTCTTTTTGCAATTTCGGATTTAACCTGTTTTATCTTATTGCTTAAATTTTCTACTAACTCAACATCTTTATTTTCTGTTTTATCGCTCAAAACTTTTCCGTTTTTTAACTGTGAATAATTTTAATTAAAAGAAGCCGACAGGAATTAAATTCTTATCTCCCAGAATATTTTTTTCTTTATCTCTTTTATCCATCTTTCGTATTCTTTTTGCTTTTTATATTCATCGGCAAGCTGTTTTATTTCTTTGTAATCCTCGTCGAGATTTGCAGGATGCTGCGGCACCCGAGACTTCAGGTAAACTATGTGATATCCGTAAGTCGTAGGACTATAATTCAGGCGGCGCGGAAAGCTTATCTCGCCTTCTTTTAATTTTGATACTATGTCGAGCAGGTTCTTATCAAGCTGATTGATGTAGAAAGTTCCCAGCTCACCGCCGAACGGAGCAGTCTCTTTATCCTCGCTGTATTTCTTAGCATATTCCTGAAATGTTCCTTTACCCTGAATAATACTATCCCTTAGCGCCGACAGAAATTCAATTGTTTCGAGGTCTGCATCCTCATCAGGTTTAATTTTAATTAATATATGACGCGTATGAACCGACTCGCCACGTCTTTCGAGCATCTGGATAATATGATAACCGACGGGTGATTCAACAACGCCCGACAGTTCTCCTTTTTTAAGAGAGAATGCAACGGCTTCGAATTCGGGATAAAAAATTCCGCGCTTTACAAATCCCAAATCGCCGCCCTGCGATGCACTGCCCGGGTCATCGGAATATTTTTTTGCAAGCTCTGCAAAATCTGCGCCCGCCTTAAGCGAATCGAGTAGTGCCTGTGCAAGTTCCCTTGCTTTCTTCTTTATCCTTTCGGATGCTTTGGGGTTTCTGAAGATATGATATATCTTCAGTTTTTCGGGAATCATCCCTATACTGTCTTTGTATGTTTCGAAAAACTCTTCAACCTCGCGCCGTGTTGCTTCAATTGTTCCGAATTTTTTCTGCTGAAGCTTTTGCACCATCAGATTCTTTTTAACATCGTCGTGCAGTTCCCTTTTGATTTTTTCGATGCTCATTCCGTAAATCTCTTCCATCCGCTGGATTGAACCGTACTGTTGTTTAAATGTTTCTATCTGGTAATCAATCCGTTGTTCCACTTCTTCTTCGGTAACTTCAATCGAGTCGAGTTGTGCCTGTGCGTAAATAAGTTTTTCGTCAATCATATTATTCAGTATCTGGTCACGGAGTCCCGGTGTATTCGGATCCATTCGTCTTTGTGCTGCAAAAAGGTTCATCTGGAACTCGAGTTCGCTCTGCAGAATTATCTCGTTATCGACAACGGCAACAATCCTGTCTAAAACTTCCTGCGAAAAAGCAGCAGCGGTTAACAGCAGCGAGACTATAATAATTTTCAACTTCATTAATACTTCCTAATTCTTTACTTCAATATCGTTGTTTGAATAAAGATCGTGAATAAATTTTTCGAGCAGTTCTTTTCTTTTCTCAGCGACAAATCTTTTTTCCACATCCGGCTTAATTATTTTAAACGGCGGTACGGTTCCTTTAGTATATTTACCAAGTAATTGAACAACCGTATAATATTTGTCGGAGCCGGAAATAACAATACTAATTTCCGGTGGGTATAATCTTTTAACCACA
>JAJRSV010000036.1 GCA_024278655.1 Bacteroidota bacterium
CCTTTATTCGTTAACCGTAATTATTCGCTTCCTGCATTCGTTAACGAAAACACGCTTGTAATAATTTCATCCTATTCAGGCAATACCGAAGAAACAGTTTCGTGCTTTGAAGAAGCATTGGAAAAAAAATGTATTACAGTTGCAATTTCTACGGGCGGCAAAGTAAAAGAAATGGCTGACGCTTCAAATGTTCCATGGATTGAACTTCAAAAAGGATTTCAACCGAGGTTTGCATTGGGGTTAAGCTTTTTTACCCTGGTAAAAGTTTCTCAATCGTTGAACATTATTCCGCCTCAGGATGATTTTATTAACAACGCAATTACTCTGTGGAAAAGTAAAGGAGAAGAGTATTCAAAAGAAAAAAACGAAGCGCTGAAAATTGCCGAAGATTTAATCGGGTTCATTCCGGTTATTTACTCCTGTGATGGACTTACATCTTCGACCGGCTACCGGCTTAAATGCCAGTTTAACGAAAACTCGAAACTGCATGCTTTTCATAATGTTATTCCCGAACTGGACCACAACGAAATAATCGGCTGGGAAACTTTCAGTGAAAAACAATTTCAGGCAAAGATAATAAATATAATTGATGAAAATTATCATCCTCAAATTCATAAACGATTCGGGATAACGACAGGACTTGCAAAACGTAAAGATGCCGATGCCATAACGTTAAAGAGCAGTGAAAAAGATTTTAAGGTACGAATTATGGATTTGATTTATTTGGGTGATTGGATAACTTATTATTTAGCTGTGCTGCGTGGCTTTGATCCTTCGGAAATTGATTACATCCACGAATTAAAGCAGCGGCTGGCATAGTCTAATTTTTCTTTAGCCGAAAATATTCCAAGGTGGTTTTTTGAACCGGTTCAATAAATACCTTGTCATCTTTTTGTTCATCTTCACTCAGGCAGCATCCGCTCAATTCTTTTTCTTCGGCAGGAATAAAGTTCATTACGAAAAGTTCGATTGGAAAATTCTAAAGACCGATCACTTCGATATTTATTATTACGGACAAATGCTCCGGATGGCGGAGATCGGTGCTTACTATGCGGAAGAAGTTTACGATGAACTTAAAGTTAAGATGAACAACGTTGTAACCCGCCGCATACCACTCATATTCTATAACACATCACTCCAGTTTCAGCAAACAAACACAACACCCGGGTTAATTCCCGAAGGCGTAGGTGGCTTTTTCGAGTTCCTGAAAGGGAGAGTTGTGCTTCCTTCAACCGGATCGCTTAAAGATTTTAAACACGTAATACGCCACGAACTTGTACACGTTTTTATGACGAACAAAATCTACCGTGTACTAAAAGACCACCGGCTTCCCACAAGCCGTATGCCGCCTCTTTGGTTTGTAGAAGGTTTAGCTGAATATCTTTCCACTAAAATTGATATGCAGGCGGAGATGGTGTTGCGAGATGCCGTTATAAATAATTATCTCGTTGGGTTGCAGGATTTATATAAAATCTTCGGCACTTATCTGATGTATAAAGAAGGGCAGAGTCTGCTTGAGTACCTCGGCGAAAGATACGGCAGGCAAAGGGTATTAAACCTGTTAGAAAATTTCTGGATGGACAGAACATTCAGTAGGGTGATGGAATATACTTTCAGAAAGAACCTAAAAGATATCGACTCCGGCTGGCAGTATTATTTGAAGAAGAAATATTATCCGTTGATATCGACTGAAATTCCTCCCTCGCAGGGCGCAGTAAAAATCACGGACGAGGGATTCAACTTTTCGCCGGTTCTTTTTAAACACGATACATTAAAAGTAATTTACTTCGTGGGTAACCGCGATGGCTACTCATCGCTTTATGCCTTGCCGCTCACGCGCGATAACCAGCCGGCTGATTCACCGCAGTTGGTTTTACGCGGCGAGATGAATGAGGAGTTCGAAGCATTTCATCTGTTCCAGTCTTCAATTGATGTTTCGAAAAGCGGACTGATTGCATTCGTTACTAAAAAAGGTGCAACCGATGCAATACATTTTTTTTCAACCGTAGAGAACAGGGTTGTAAAAACATTTCAGGATAAAGACCTTATTAACATCATCTCTCCGAAATTTTCATCGAACGGAAGCCGGGTTGTATTTCATGCAGTCGACCGGAAAGGTTTTATGGATTTATACATCTACGATCTGTTGAACGATAAACTCTACCGGCTTACCAACGATTATTATGATGACGGAGATCCGATATTCGGAGTGAACGATCAGCAGATAATTTTCACATCCGACCGTTCTGGCGGACGATGCAGAAAAAAGTATAATCTCTTTTCGCTTAACCTGAATACGTTGGAAATTAATTACATTACTTTTCTTGAAGCCGATAATTTCTCACCGTTTCTTTCGCCTGATAAATCAAAACTTCTTTTCACATCCGAGATGGACGGTGTGCGGAACATTTGGGAGCTACCAATCGGGAATGGGAAGTTCGGTAAAAGAATTAAAAGAGTTTCACGCTTTATAACGAGTGTATTCACTCCTTCGTTTATCGACTCTTCAACAATTGCTTTTTCCGGCTTCGAAAATTTCAGAATAAATATTTATTTGATGAACGATTTTGAGAACGCACTCGATTCAACCGAATACATTACAATGAAGTTCGATCCCGTTAAAGAAACCTGGCAGGCAAACGTGCTGCAGCTTCCTACTGAAAGGAAAAAAATAAAGTACAAAAAGCAGTACTCATTGGATTTTGCACAAAGTGTTGTTACAACCGATCCGGTTTTCGGAACAAGAGGCGGTGCGGTTCTTTCATTAAGCGATTTACTGGGAGACGACCGTTACTACTTCCTCCTTTATAACTCGGCGAATGTTCAAAGCGATATATTAAAAAGTTTTAATGTTGTTCTTCAACGGGCTAACCTCGGCAGCAGGGTTAACTATGCTTACGGTGTTTTCCACTTAAGCGGCAACCGCTACGATTTAACAGACCCCGATCAATTCTTTTACGAAAGGTCCTTCGGCGGTTCGTTCGTTTTGAATTACCCGGTTTCAAAATTTCAAAGACTGGAAGCAACGGTAACAATCGCCAACTCGGATAAGGAAGTAATTTACGGCGTTGCCGGTCGTAAAGCATTACGCGTAACAAACACCATCGCCTACGTTCACGATAATTCGCTGTGGGGTCCGACCGGTCCGGTAGCAGGCAGCAGGGGATTGCTGATTTTAGGTTACACAACCGATATCAAGTTCAGTAACGTAAACTACTTTTCCGTTATTGCCGATTACCGGTATTACCAGCGTGTTGCACTTACAACCTTATTCGCTTTCAGAGCGGCTTTCTTTTACAACGAAGGAAAAGAAGCGCGCCGCTATTTTATCGGCGGAAGCTGGGACCTGCGCGGGTACGACCGTTTTTCAATCCGTGGTAAAAAAATCTGGTTCACATCACTCGAGTTCCGCTTTCCGTTAATCGAAGAATTGAAGATAAAGTTTCCCGTGCTTTCATTAGGGTTCTTCGGAATTCGCGGTGCGTTCTTTTTCGATATGGCAGGTGCGTGGGATAATGTTTACAGGGAAACTCTCGGTTCGGTTGGAACCGGTATAAGAATAAATGTTTTCGGAGTGCTGACACTCCGTTACGATATAGGCAAAAGAATAGAACAGAACTTTACAAGATTCCAGGACGGATTGTTTTATCAATTCTTTTTCGGATGGGACTTTTGAGTAAAATAAAAATAGCGCTGTTGATTTTACTGCTGCTTTCAACCGGCTGCGGAAAATCTTTAATTAAAATTTCGCCAAAGCTCGACGAACACCCATATCCGATGTTCGGCGGAATTCCATCGAGGAATTTTTATGTACCGGTTAACCTTCCCGATTCGTTAAAATTAAAATGGGAAAACAGCGGGCATGGCAGCTACGCAAACACCTCGGTTACAATTTATGATGAGTATGTTTTCACAAGCGACTTGAGCGGAAGAATTTTTGTTTATGATATTAACGATGGAAGTATAGCCGGTACCCTTAAATACAAAGGAGCTATTTATA
>JAJRSV010000037.1 GCA_024278655.1 Bacteroidota bacterium
ATCTCTGCTATTTCTTCGGGTCGTAACTGGGCGTAGTATCCGGTAGCGATAATGTATGCATCGGGATTCTTCCTTAATGCACGCCGTACAAGCTGCCTGCATTCTCTTTCGGCATTTTCGGTTACGGTGCAGGTATTAAACACGTAGATGTCCGCTTTCTCTTTTGCATCGACTAACCGGTAGCCGTTTTGCATAAACTGGCTCCCGATAGTTGATGTTTCGGAAAAGTTTAGTTTGCAGCCGAGAGTATGTAATGCAACTTTTTTATTCATATCAGCTTAATAATAAAAGAGCGGGAAGAACCCGCTCTTAAAATAAAAATATTCTTTCAAATATTTTATTTACTTTCTGTATTATCTTCCTGTTTTTCCTCTTCCTTTGTTTCTTCCGTTCCTTCGGTTTCTTCAGCCGGCTTCTCTTCAGCAGGTTTTTCTTCGGTTGCTTTTTCTTCAGCAGGTTTCTCTTCGGTTGCTTTTTCTTCAGCAGGTTTCTCTTCAACTGCTTTTTCTTCAACCGGTTTCTCTACAGGTTTCGGAGGAGCGGATGTTGTTTTCTGACCATCGTGTACATCGAATATCGGAAATTCGGAAGCATCGATAGCGCCGGTTTCGGCTTTCTGAATGCTCTGAACAGAAACCCTGTCGAGTTTATGCTTGTTCAGGTATTCCTGAATTTCCTCTTCCGATTTGTCCTTTAGTGCGGCAATTGCACTAAGCACAATTTTCTTATTCTCTTTATCGAATTCAATCACTTTCAAAGGAATAACATCATCAATAGGGAAGTGGTTAGATATATTCTTTATTTTCGAAGGCGAAAGCTGTGTAACCGGAACAAAGCCGTCAACGTCATCGGGTAATTCTGCAATCAACCCTTTCTCAATAATCCGTACAACTTTACCTTCGGTAATGGTTCCTACCGTATATTTCTTTTCGAATTCATCCCAGGGATTATCCATAATTTGTTTATGTCCGAGGGAAATTTTTCTTTGTTCCACATCAACACTAAGCACAACCACTTCAATCTTATCGCCTTTCTTAACAACTTCGCCGGGATGACGAATTTTCTTCGTCCAGGAAAGGTCTGAAATATGAACGAGTCCGTCAACGCCGGGTTCAAGTTCAACAAACACACCGAAGTTGGTTAAGTTGCGTGCTATACCTGTGTGACGTGAGCCGACAGGATACTTCTTAAGTAAAGTTTCCCACGGATCCGGTTCCAGTTGTTTGATGCCGAGCGATATTTTTTTCTCTTCTTTGTCGAGACTTAAAATAACGGCTTCAACCATCTGACCCATCGAAACAACCTGTGAAGGATGTTTGATGTGCTGAGTCCAGCTCATTTCGGAATTGTGAATCAATCCCTCGATACCTTTCTCAATCTCGATGAACGCACCGTACTCGGTAAGCGAAACAACGCGTCCCTGAACCTTATCACCGACTTTATATTTCTCTTCGATATTTTCCCACGGATGCGGCATAAGTTTCTTTAAGCTAAGTGATATTCTCTTCTTCTCTTCATCGAAATCGGTAACAACAACTTTAATCGTTTCGTCGAGTTTAACTATTTCGCTCGGGTGGTTAATTCTGCCCCAGCTTAAATCGGTTATGTGAATTAAACCGTCAACACCGCCGAGGTCAACAAACACACCGAAGTCGGTAATTGCTTTAACCGTTCCTTCAAGTATCTGACCCTTCTCAAGACTTTCGAGAATAGCATTACGCTGATCGGCTATTTCTTCTTCAACCAATACTTTGTGCGAAACAACAACGTTTTCGGTAGGTACATTAACTTTAACTACTTTAAAGTCCATTGTTTTACCAACGAAAGCATCGAAGTCCCTGATCGGACGGATATCGATTTGCGAACCCGGAAGGAATGCTTCCATTCCCAAAAGATCGACAACCATTCCGCCTTTAATTCTTTTAACAATAGTGCCCTGCAAAATTTCGCCAGTATCGTAAGCGTTCATCACGCGTTCCCAAACTTTAAGGAAGTCGGCACGCTGCTTGCTAAGCACAAGGTTTCCGTCCTGATCCTCAACACTTTCGAGAACAACTTCAATTTCATCGCCGACTTTAATATCGGGGTTTTCACCGAATTCGCTTAAAGGAATAGTACCTTCGGATTTAAACCCGACATCCACAATAACGTTATCGCCATGGATTCCTACAATCGTTCCTTTTACCGGTTCGCCTTCTTTTACATCGTGAAATGAATCGGCATACAATTTTGCGAGTTCAAGAAATTCTTCTTTCGAATAATCGTCTCGTTGAAATTTGGATTTTGCCTTTTCGTAATCTTCTTCTGTTGCAGCAACTATTTCTTTTTCATTTGTCTCTTCAGACATTAATCCTCCTAAAAAATATTTTTTATCTGTATTATTGCTAAAGCCATAAAACAACAACACAGATTGTTTTTTTTGTTTAACATTTGTTTATTACTCTGGCTTTAAAACTCTTTAAGTAATATTTAATTGAATTCCTTTTTCCTTAGCTGCTTTCTTTACTTCTTTTAGAATCAAATCAACCTGTTTTTCAATAGTAATGTTACTGGTATCTACCTCAACAGCATCTTCAGCTTTTGTTAACGGGCTTGCTTCTCTGCTCGAATCAATCTGATCTCTTTGTTCAAGATTTTTCTTAATCTCATCGAGCGGAACTTCCGTTCCTCTTTCCATAAACTCTTTAGCACGGCGTTTTGCACGCTCGTCAATCGAAGCAGTTAAATAAATTTTTACATCGGCATTGGGGAAAACTACTGTGGTTATGTCTCTACCTTCCATTACAACACCGTTATCTTTTCCCCCCATCTCACGCTGCTTTTTAACGAGTATTTTTCGTAAATCTTTAATCTTGCTTACGTCGCTTACATTTTTGTTTACTTCAATCGATCTTATTTTATCCGTAAGCTCTTCGCCGTTAACAAAAATTTTCGTTTTACCTTCGCTGAAATCCAGCTTTATATCGCTCTTTTCAGCAAGTTCGATGATTTTCTTATCATCGCCGATAATACCGTTTCTTAAAGCAAGATATGTAATAGCTCTGTACATCGCTCCGGTATCGATATACAGAAAACCAAGTTTTTGTGCCAACAATTTTGCCGTTGTACTTTTGCCGGAGCCAGCCGGACCATCGATTGCGATGATAAGATTATTTGACATAGAATACAAAAATAGCTATAAATTCATATAAATCAAACATTTGTGCAGGCGATTTTAGAATGAAAATGGCGTGATTCTTTACCGAAACCGGCATTATTCTATCTTTACGCCCCCAAGTTCGTTAATTATGTAATTTTCTAACGGATCGTCGCTTTTCTCTTTTTTCGGAACCGGTTCTGTTCTGTTCTGCTGCATCACTTCCGGTTCTCCGCTAACTCCGGCTTCCGAAAAGTTAATTTGAATGCGCTTTCCGAATATCTTTTCCGATTTATCTTCAAGATATTTCTTGTTTAGTTCAATTGTTTTTAATATATCGGGTAAAGACGAGGAAACAAGCAGTTTGTTCCCGTTTAGTGAATTAATCCGAATAGAGTTGATAGCCGGTCCGAGTGTGAGCCCTCTTTCTTTTGAAACTTCATCAACAAACAGTTGCCATTTTTGCTTAATCGCTTCAAAGCCGAATTCCGTTCCGTTAGCCGGTTGAACTTTTTCAACCGCTGCCGTAGAAGACACTACTTTTTTTGTATGAACCGGCGGAACAGTTGCTTTTGTTTGCGGGGGAGAGAAACTGCTGCTGCCGCTTGAAATGGTTGTAGCGAATCCGGATGGTTTTTTACTAATTAGATTTTTTTTTTCAGCAGTTGAACCGGTACTCAACTCATCAATTATTTTTGAAATTGTAGCGGTTCTTTCCAATCCTACCAAATGGCTTAAGATAATTTCTATTTTAAGCTTCTGATTTTGCGAGAACCTTAACTCCTGCTGTGTCCTGGTAAGGAAGTTCAGTATCCTTAACAAATCGCCCTCTGAGAATTTATCCATATAATCGAGATACCGCTCTCTGTAAACCTCGGCGGTTTCGATAAGGGAAGTTTTCTCGGTAAGAACAACCGTCATAATATTTCTGAAGTGCTCAACAAGTCCTTCCATAAAATCGATAAAATCCCAGCCGTTCTGGTATATCGTATTCGTAGCATCGAACACCGCTTTAAAATCTTTATTCAGTATCGCATCCGAAATCTTAAAATAAATTTCATCATCTATAAGGTTTAACATTTGTGCAACAGTTTCCGCATCAATTTTTCCGTTGCAGAAAGCAACAACCTGGTCGAAGACACTCTCTGCATCGCGCAAAGCACCGTCGGCTTTTTTAGCGATGATGGTTAATGTTTTATCATCGATTTCAATCTTCTCGGCTTTGGCAATTGTAGCAAGGGTTTCCTTAATCGTATCGAGCTGAATTCTTCTGAAATCGAAACGCTGGCAGCGCGATATAATTGTTGCCGGTACTTTGTGAACGTCGGTAGTTGCAAAAATAAATATTGTGTGTTCTGGCGGTTCTTCTAATGTTTTAAGGAATGCATTGAACGATTCCTTCGTAAGCATGTGGACTTCATCGATAATATAAATTTTGTATTTGCCTCTTGTAGGAGCGTACTTTACCGATTCGCGTAAAGTTCTTATTTCGTCTATGCCCCTGTTCGATGCACCGTCGATTTCAATAATATCCATAAACTGCCCCGATTGGATTTCCTCGCACATTTCGCACTTTCCGCAGGGTTCGGTATCAACAGGGTTCAGACAATTTAAACTCTTTGCAAGTATGCGTGCGGTTGTTGTTTTACCAACACCTCTCGGACCGGTAAACAAATAAGCATGAGCAATTCTGTTATTCTTAATTGCATTTTGAAGTGTTACGGTTATGTGTTCCTGTCCGACAACTTCACTGAATTTTTGCGGACGCCATTTTCTTGCTGTTACCAGGTATGCCATAAAATTTTTTTGTTTTGAAAATTATAAAATTTCTTTAATCAGAAAATTACATATTTCTTTAAGATATTTCCCGTCGGTCTCGTCGAACGAATTAAATTCCGTGCTGTCCAAATCCAAAACACCGAATAGGGTTCCGTCGGTTTTTACAAGCGGAATAACAATTTCCGATTTCGAATCCGGGTCGCAAGCAATGTGTCCCGGAAATTTATTAACATCCGGAACGATTAAAGTTTCGCTTTTGCTTGCAGCCGTTCCGCAAACGCCGCTGCCTAACTTTATTTCGGTGCATGCAACTTTTCCCTGAAAAGGACCCAGGTATAATTTATCGCCGTCGTAAAGATAAAACCCTACCCAGCTAACGTAACTCAATCCGTCATTCAAAGCCGCGGTAAAGTTAGCAAGCGAAGTAAGCGTGTTGTCATCTTTGCTCAACAACGATTTAATCTGCTTCGAAAGCAGTTTATAGCGCTCTTCTTTTTTAGTAACGTTGTCCGGTATTGCTATCTGTTCCAAAAGCTAAGCTTTCTTTTTTGTTGCTTTCTTCTTTTTCCGTGTTGTGGATTTCTTTTTTAATCCCGGGAATACGTACGGAATTGCATCTTCCACTTTTTCAATCGGAACAATATTCAATCCTTCTTTAACTCTGTCGGGAATTTCGCTCAGGTCTATTTCGTTATCTTTCGGGATAAGCACGGTGTCTATTCCGTATCTTTTTGCGGCAAGCAGTTTTTCGTTCAAACCGCCTATTGCAAGTATCGAACCGGTTAAAGTAATTTCGCCGGTCATTGCAACTTTACTCGATGCCGGAATACCGCTTATTGCCGAAAGCATTGCCATTGCCATTGTTATCCCTGCAGAGGGACCGTCCTTCGGTATTGCTCCTTCGGGAACGTGAATGTGTATTTCTTTACCGTTGAAAAAGTCCGAATTCAACCCGAACTTTTTAGCCGAAGATCTTAAATAACTTAATGCGGCTTGTGCCGATTCCTTCATCACGTTGCCGAGCTGTCCTGTAAGACTAAGCTTGCCGCTGCCGTTCATAACCGTAACTTCAACATCGAGTATATCGCCGCCTACGCTCGTCCATGCCAATCCGGTTACGCATCCTATCCGGTTTTCTTTTTCTCTTTTCTTCGATCTGAACTTCGGATTCTTTAAGTATTCTTCAACTTTAGCTTCATCGATAATATATTTTCTTCTTTTTCTCTTTCCGTTTGAAGATTCGTTAAGAACAATATCGCGTGCAACCTTTCTGCAGATGGATGCCAGCTCTCTTTCAAGATTTCTTACACCGGCTTCTCGCGTATATTCTCTTATTATTTTTCGTATTGCTTCGTCTTTGAATTCAATATTCTTGTTCGTAAGTCCGTGTGCTTTTAATTGCTTTGGAAGCAGGTGACGTTTTGCAATCTCGACTTTATCGTGCTCAAGGTAGCCGGGCAGTTCTATTATTTCCATTCTGTCCTGCAGCGGCAAAGGAATGTTGTAGCGAACATTTGCCGTAGTAATGAACATTACGTAACGAAGGTCGTAATCTACTTCAAGGTAGTGATCGTTGAATGTATGATTCTGTTCCGGGTCAAGTACTTCTAA
>JAJRSV010000038.1 GCA_024278655.1 Bacteroidota bacterium
ATCATAACACTCTCTTATAATTGTTGATGTTATTGTTTATCCTCTGCCAGGTCTGTCGAATTTATCCAACTGTATCTTCGCTTTAATCTTAAAGTTCACCGTATCGCTGAAAGTTGTAAAATCATTTCCTATTCTCGTAAAGATTCCTTCCAGCACAATTGCGGGCAAATAACTCGGCAGTTTTCTTTTAATCACGCTGAAAACATTGAACGAGTATGTTCCCGCCTCCTTTGTTTTAAAATAGAAATGACCGTAACCTGTTTTAGTATCGGTATACAGACTGTAAGAATAACGACCCTCATTAACGAGAGGTTCAACAAAGTACAGAACGCTTGCCCTTTCTTCCGGTGTTTGCAAATTCGAAACGGAAACGAGGATATGAAGACTGTCGTTCTCGGTTATTATCCAGTCCGTCTCTTCCTGTATATGAATACTTACCGGTTGTTTGTAAAGCGAAATAACACTGTCCTGAATGGTCTCATATTCCTTCAATCTTGCTTTTAGTTCAATCTCGGTGTTATCCCTTTCGATTATCACCGCAAGCAATTCTACAAGCACAACAAGGTAAAGCACAAAGTAAAACGGTACTTTTGTTTTAGCCATAGGTTTTTATCATCGAATTTCGATTTAAAGTTCTTTCCATTTATTCTTAAACCTTTGATAAAAGGAATTAATCTTCTGCGAGCTTTCCGCTTTACCGTTCAATCTGTTCTTTATTGATTTAAGTGTGTTGTCTATGTTTTCCAGATGCGTAATTAAACGGTCGTTGGTTCTGTTTATTTTTTGAAGAACCTCTTCCGGTCTTACCTGGTTTGCCGTAAGCCATTTCAATCTTTCGTTTTCTCTTTCCACCATTTCGGAAAAGTTTTTTATAAACACATGATAACTGTCTCTCGTTTCGGCAAGAAGTTTCGAGTTGGATTCGAAAAACCGATCGACAAGTTCTCTTTGATGAATCATTGATTTGGAAGCCGTATCGAATGTTTTATTTATTTCGGCGGAAACCGTTTGTGAAACTTTGTTCATTGCGGCACTGGCTTCAACAATAAGATTTTCAACCAGCTCTTTATATCTGCTTACCGATTCCTTTTCCTGTTCGATAAACGATTCTATCTCTTTGTTCGAATCGATAATTCCCTGGGTTATCCGGTGTCTTACATGAATAATTTCATTATCGAGCTGAACAAGTTTTTCGTCCAGCCGTTTTCTGAAGTCACTTAATATAGATACTTCGGAGAGGAGCAGTTTCTCAGCCGCTTCTGCAGTATTCTCTGCGGTTTGCATAACCTTCTGAGCCGCTTCGGTAAGGGATGATTCGGTGAGCCGGTTGATGGAACTCGCTAAAGTATCGATGCTCGATTGCAGGTCTTCTTTCTTTTCGGGCGGTGCAAAGTAAGATACGGCGGCTAACAGCAAAAGCATGGTAAACTCAATAAACAACCCAACCATTACTATGTTCGAGTGTACTTTTCCCTCGTCGTTCAATAAAAATCTCGGAACAAAGGAGATGTCGCTTATATCGCCTAAACCGCGCAACCCGACTATAATAACCAGAAATGCGGCACCCACGTAAACCAACGCCTGGATATGCTGTTCGTAATCAATTGCAAAACGATGTTGCAGCCAGTATGAAAAATCTTCCTTCTGTTTGTTCTGTTTCTTAAAAGGGTTCGACGACATAAAAATTCATTTGGTGTATAAATCTTTTTACTTAAATGTTTTAAATATGTTTTCACCCTACCATGATGTTTTTAAATAAATACAAAAAGGCGGGAGAAATCGATATTATTAACCGTACAGCGTACTTATATAGAATAAATATCCGGTTGTTCTGAAAGGCAGCGTTCAACCGGAGCCTGCATTACCCAAAGCACAACGATAATTGCGGGCAGATATTATTATTATTTAGAACCTGTTTATTGCAGCAATTAATAATGTCGAACTTTTTAAAAAACGATTACTTTTTCTATCGGCTAAGTAAAAAGATTACAGAGAAGTAAAACAACACAGGATGCGGTTATAAGACCGGAAAGTTAAAGCGGACTGCAAGAGAAAAAAACAAAACGGTATAGCCCGTAGTTAAACCCGCAAATTATTTGTTACATAACCATATCAAAACACTCTCTGTACCTTATATAATCCAATCATCACATTTATATATCGCTTTGCACAGCCAATTTATATTTTTTGCCCGGTAATAACAAACAGTGCTGAATAGTACCGTAACTATTGCTGCAAGTTATAGGTCGAAAGAAACGGGTATTTAATAATCTATCTACGGGTAACTATATGAGTAAGTTGAGTAAAACAACCTGGGTAAAAATAGCATCGACGGTGGGAATAATTGTTCTCGGTTTCGTTTTAATGTCGTCGCTTGCTTCAACTCAAAAGCACAGTAACAGAAGGGAAGTCGAACCGGAACTGCGGTTGGTTGAAACACAAACCGTTAACTTCGGCGATTTATCTTTGAAGATAGATGGCAACGGAGTAATTCGATCGCAGCGCACTTTAAACTTTGTTTCGGAGGCAACAGGTGTTGCTTTATACGCAAAGAACGATTTGAAAGACGGAACGTATGTAAAGAAAGGCGAGCTGATACTCGAAATAGATTCGAGGGAAGTTGAAAACACTCTTTACACACTTCGCTCCGATTTTATGAATGCACTGGCAGCATCTCTTTCCGAATTGAAGATAGAAGATAAAGAAGCGTACGACAGATGGTTCGCTTACTTTAAATCACTCGATATTCATAAGCATACACCCGAACTGCCGGAGATAAAAAGTTCACAGGAAAAAATTAAACTGAGCGGAAGAGGAATATTCAGCAAGTATTATGCGGTAAAGAATCAGGAAATACTTTTATCGAAATATAAAATAGTTGCACCCTTCGGCGGTTACTTAAAATCGCAGGGTGTTATTAAGGGCAGCTTTGTTTCACGCGGTCAGCAGTTGTTTACTTTAAGCGATGCGAAGAACGTAGAAATTGCTGTGCCGCTGTTGGTAGATGAGGTTGACTTAATTGATTTTTCAAAGACACCAAAAGTTGACATATACAGCGATAAAAGTAATGATATAGTATTGAGCGGTAAAATTTATAGAAAAGAAACTATTCTTAACCGTAATTCGCAAACACTTAACGTTTATGTTTCGCTGACTAACAACGAACTCATTCCATATTTCCTTCCCGGAAATTACATATCACTTAAGATTTACGGAAAGACGTTACACGACGTAGCGGAAATACCGAGATACGTGGTGGATAACGAGAACTATGTTTATACAATGGAAGACGGAAAGCTTGCACGCCGGCATGTTGATGTGATTACAATTCAGGGTGATGTTGCAATAATAAAACATACTGTTCCTGATAACATGAAAATAGTTACAACCATTCTGCAGAAACCGTTAATAGGAATGAACATAAAATCATCAAACGAATCGCTGCAGGAAAAAGAGGAAGTAAGCTTAAGTGATAACAGTCGGGGCACTCAACAGGACTAACAAAAAAGAGTTTACAAAAGGAATAAGAAATGGCGCAAAGATTTATTCAATACTTTATCAGGCATTCGGTAATAACCAACTGGGTAATGATACTGATAGGGATAGCCGGAATATTTGCACTTTCGAATCTTAACAAAAGAATCAATCCGAAATTTGAAATTGAACGTGTAAATATTGACGTGCCCTATCCCGGTGCTTCGGCTGTTGAAATTGAAGAAGGCATTGTTGTAAAAATTGAGGAAAGTTTACGCGGACTGGAAGGCATCGATAAGGTTGTTTCCACATCTTCGGATAATTGGGGAAGTGTGACGGTGTTTATAAAATCGGGTTACGATATGAACAAAGCGATTCAGGAAATTAAAAACTCCGTTAACTCTATTAACTCATATCCGACAGGTGCCGAAAAACCGGTTATCGCACAACAGACAATGTGGAACCGCGCTATAATGCTGAGCATTTACGGTCCCGAAAATCTTTTTACTCTTAAAAAAATAGTAGAAGAATTCAGGGATGACCTGCTCAAGACGAACAAGATATCGAAGATAAATTATTGGGGAATTCCGTCGCGTGAAATTTCGATTGAGGTTTCTCCCGATGATTTAATAAGATATAAATTAACTATCGACGATATCGCCCGTGCCGTACGCAATTCTAATCTTAACTTATCATCCGGTTCCGTGTTAACCGATCAGGAAGAAATTCTGATTAGATCGTATAACAAAAAATATCACGCGGTCGACCTTGAGGGGATAGAGGTAGTTTCATCAATTGACGGAAGAAAAGTTTTGTTAAGGGATATCTGCAAAGTGCATGAACAATGGCCCGAGAACAGGTTTTATTCCGAGTACAACGGCAGGCGCTCGGTTGGTTTTAACGTGATGTATAACAACGAAGAAGATGTTGTAGAGATTGTAAGAATTGTAGAAGACATGGCTGACAAGTACGAGCAGAAGTATGCCGGACTTGTTAAGTTCAATACCTTTATTAAAGAAACCGATGACCTCGAAGAACGAATTCAACTTATGACGCAGAACGGTTTTATCGGTTTGGCGCTGGTGCTTGTGCTGCTCGGAATTTTCCTTAATACAAGACTTTCGTTCTGGGTGGCTTTGGGAATTCCAATTTCATTGCTCGGTATGTTTTTCGTTCTCTGGGCGCTCGGCATTACAATTAACGAAATGAGTCTGTTCGGGATAATACTTGTAATAGGTATTCTTGTTGATGACGGTATTATAATAGGCGAAAGCATTTACACGCAGTGGCAAAAGCATGGTAAAAAACCGATGCGTGCTGCCATCGACGGAACACGTGAAGTAATGAAGCCGGTTGCTATTTCGGTAGTTACAACCATGGTAGCATTCACACCGTATTTTTTCTTTTACGGAATGCTCGGCAAATATGTTTGGCAGATTGCAGCGGTAGTTATTATTTCGCTTGCGTTTTCTTTAGTGGAAGCACTTATCATATTGCCTGCTCATATTGCTCACTCAAAGGCACTGATTAAAGATGATATTAAGGATACCATCTTTACAAGGATGAGGAGAAAACTCGATAAGGGAACCGAACTGCTTCTGAATAAAATTTATAAACCGTTTCTTGCTTTTTGTTTAAGGAACCGGTGGGCGGTTTCGGCTGCATTGATGACAGTTGTACTTATAATCGTAGGATTATTTCAGGGTTCGCATGTCCGGGCTCAGTTCTTTCCCGAAATCGAACCGCCGTATGCAAGAATACAGGTTGAAATGCCGGCGGGAACATCGGCAGAGGTTGCCAATAAAATACGTTATCAGTTGATTGATAAATCAATAAAGTTTGCCGAAAAATGGGAAAGCGAAGGAAAGACATACCCGATTAAAGATTATACATCGTGGATGGACGGAGGAACTCTTAACATTTTCTTTGTGCTTCCTTCTTCGGCAAAAAGAGATTATACGATAGGCGGGTTTTCGCAGGCACTTGGCGAATATATCGGATCGGTTCCCGAAGCAGAGAATATTTCCGTTGGAGGATGGCAGTTTGGCGGCTCTCCTATTTCCGTCCGGTTTGCAAGCACTGATTATAACCAGCTTCTTAAAGCAAAACAACTGCTTAAAGATGAGTTGAAAAAAATAGACGGTGTAACTGATATTAAGGATGATACTCCTTTGGGCAATAACGAATTTATTGTTGAGTTGAAACCGAAAGGCAAAGCACTCGGGTTTACATTAAGAGATTTAACCGCGCAGCTTCGCCAGGGGTTTTACGGTAACGAAGTTATGCGCCTGCAGAGAGGACGTGATGAAGTTAAAGTTTGGGTTAGATTTACAAAAGGCGACAGGGTTTCCATTAGTCAGATTGAAAACCTGAAAGTTCTTACTCCGTCGGGCGAGTATGTTCCGTTTAAAGAAATAGCATCTTACAGAATAGAAAGAGGATTAAAAAGAATACGGCATGAGAACGGCGAAAGGTCTGTTACCGTTCGTGCCGATCTTGATTTTTCGAAGAACGATCAAGCCGTAGTTCTCGAAGAACTTGAGGCTTCGATAATTCCGTCGGTTCTTGCACAGGTCGATGGTGTTTCGAGAAACTTCGGCGGACAGTCGGAAGAGGTTGGCAAAATGGTCAGCTCGATGATGTTTTCCACAGTAATAGCTCTGATGATTATGTTCACAATACTTATGTTCCTGCTTAAATCGTATATGCAAACACTGCTGATAATGAGTTTAATACCCTTAGGTGTAATTGGTGCTGTACTCGGTCATTATATAGTCGGAATACCGGTATCGATACTTTCATTCCTTGGACTCGTAGCACTGGCAGGAATAATAATAAACGATTCCGTTGTGTTGATTGATAAGTATAACAACCTGTTAAAGTCGGGTATGAGTGTAAGCGATGCTTTACTCGAAGCGGGAACATCAAGGTTCCGCCCGATAATATTAACAACAATTACAACCGCTGCCGGTTTAGCCCCGATAATCTTTCTGCGCAGTGAGCAGGGACAGTTTCTTGTTCCGATGGCTGTGTCTGTTGCATTCGGTTTAATCTTCGGCACAATATTAACGCTGTTGGCTCTCCCGTCCGCATTGTTTATTGTAAATGATTTGAGACTGATGGTGAACAAACTTAAAAGCCGGAAAAAAACAAGACTTGAACTTGAGCCGGCATATCAACGAAATTTTGAGGGTGAGTAATGGTAAATAGACGCCTCCTATAGTGAACGGCGGTAACTCTTAAACGGGTTACCGCTTTTTTTATAAACTTAATCTTTCCCTGCCGGTAGTTAACATCCCGATTGTTTTTAACTCGTCTTTA
Source organism: Bacteroidota bacterium (assembly GCA_024278655.1). GTDB lineage: Bacteria > Bacteroidota > Ignavibacteria > Ignavibacteriales > Ignavibacteriaceae > BMS3ABIN03. The sequence continues at coordinate 6,796 of JAJRSV010000038.1, forward strand.
ACGGTAATCTTTCTTCGAATTAAAAAACAAGCTTCTTTTCATTATTTATTGAACTTGTTTTTCTCATTGAAGTATTCCTTTGTTTGCGCGGCAACCACACCGCTTAAACCGAGCAGACCGATAAGGTTCGGGAAAGCCATCAGTCCGTTCATTATATCAGCAAATGTCCAAACAATATTCAATTGAGTAACTGCGCCAACAAACACAAAAATTACAAACACTATCCTATACGGTTTAATAGCTTTCACACCCAAAAGATATTCGAGTGATTTCTCACCGTAGTAACTCCATCCCAGAATGGTCGAATAAGCGAAGAAGATTAATCCGATCGAAACAATTACCCCGCCCCATTCTCCGGGTAGTGCATTCGAAAAAGCAAGTTGTGTAAGCGGCACACCTGTTTTTCCGGTTTGCAAAACATCTGTAACAAGAATAGCAAAGCCGGTGAATGAACAAACAACAATCGTGTCGATAAATGTTTGTGTCATCGATACGAGTGCCTGTGTAACCGGATGCTTTGTTTGTGCTGCCGCTGCGGCAATCGGTGCGCTGCCCAAACCCGATTCGTTCGAGAACACTCCGCGTGCAACTCCCATACGAATTGTAAGCATAACGGTTGCTCCTGCAAATCCGCCCATAACTGCCGTATCGGTAAACGCTTCGGTTAAAACCAATTTAAAAACTTCGGGTACTTGTGTGATGTTTAAAATCACAACTACAATGGCGGCGCCCATGTAAAACAAAATCATTACTGGAACCAAAACCTGTGTAACATTTCCAATGCTTTTTATTCCGCCGAGTATAACAAGTGCAGTTGCAGCAGCCAGCACTATTCCGGTTATCTCAACAGGAATGGTAAAAGAGTGAAGCACAGCATCGGCAACGGAATTAGACTGAACCATATTCCCGATACCGAATGCTGCAACG
>JAJRSV010000007.1 GCA_024278655.1 Bacteroidota bacterium
AACCGAACGGTCTTACAAAATCGAGTGCGCAGGATATGACAATTATATTTGAAGATAACGAAGTCGTGCAGGTTAGAATGTACGGCTCTCCGGCAAGCGATTATTATCCGGAGAAACAGGTAATTGGAAATGAACGCTCTTTTCTGTTACCGAAATTCAGGTTTTATAAGAACCGTCCGGTCAAATCGGAATTACTAAAATTAATTTGGTGAAAAGTGGCAACAACATTAAGAAGCGAAGATTTAGTAAAAGTTTATAAAAAGCGAACCGTTGTTAACAAAGCATCGGTTCAGGTTTCGAAAGGTGAGATAGTCGGACTGCTCGGACCAAACGGAGCGGGAAAGACAACTACGTTTTACATGATTACAGGAATGATTAAACCCGAATCGGGCAGAGTGTTTTTGGATGATCTGGAAATAACCGATGTGCCGATGTACAAAAGAGCAAAGATGGGAATCGGTTACCTGCCGCAGGAAAATTCAATCTTCCGGAGACTGACAGTTGAAGAAAACCTGATGGCAGTACTTGAGATGACAAAGTTGAATGCACAGGAAAGAAAAGAGAAAGTCGAGAAGCTGTTAGATGAACTTTCAATCGGCAATATAAGAAAGAGCAAAGGATTTCAGTTAAGCGGCGGTGAAAGAAGACGCACGGAAATAGCGCGTGCACTTGCTACCGATCCGAGTTTTATTTTGCTTGATGAACCTTTTGCCGGTGTTGACCCGATTGCCGTGGAAGATATAATGAACATCGTTGCTAATTTAAAGGACAGGGGCATCGGCGTTTTAATTACCGACCATAACGTTCACGAAACTTTAAGCATCGTCGATAAAGCATACATTCTTATAGAAGGAGTAATCTTCAAGCAGGGCGGAGCAGAAGAATTAGCGAATGACGAGGAAGTGAAGAAACTGTACCTGGGTGAAAAGTTTAAGCTCGATAGATATTATTGATGCGGATTTATACTTAAACGTATTTGTAAATCATCCAGTAAATTGAAAAGCTGCCAGCCATTATAAATAGATGAAATATTTCGTGAAAGCCGAATACATCCGGCAGGGGATTGGGCTTTTTAATTGCATAAATAACAGCACCCGTAGTATAAAAGATGCCGCCCAAAGCCAGCCATAACATTCCTTCCGAAGGCATTGCTTTTGAAAGAGGCAAAATTGCCGCAACAATTATCCAACCCATCAATAAATAAATTGAAGTATAAAGAAAACGAGGCGCGTTGAGCCAGAACACTTTAAGGAAAAATCCGATTACTGTAAGTCCCCACACTATGCTTAAAATTTCCCAGCCCCAGCTTTCGCGTAAAGTAATCAGGCACACAGGTGTGTACGAGCCGGCAATAAAAACAAAAATCATTATATGATCAATCTTCCTTAAGAGGATTAGTTTCTTTTCGGAAAGAGGAAGCCAGTGGTACAATGTGCTTACAGTATAAAGAAACGTCATCGATATACCGAAGACTAAAAACGAAACTTTATGATAAACGGTGAGCGGTTGACCACTGCGCATAAAAAGAGCAATGGTTCCGATTACCGATAAAATGATACCTATGAAATGAGTGAGTCCGCTGACCGGGTCCCTGAAACTTTTAACCATTAGATTATTAGTACTTATACTTTGATAATGTGGATGAAAATATTTATGTTAATTAGTGAAACATGCCTGATTTATTTTAGTCAACATATATTCAAAGTATTTTTCTTTTTTGCTTCTTTTTTCTTTTATAACTCTCTCTCCTTTATTAATTATTCCAGGCATGCATTCGTCACCTGATCCTGATATTTTGAAGGTCTCATTATATTTTGAGCCTTAATCTTGCTTTATTGAGGTTTCAGATGCTTACAGGGAGCTTCATAATGCTGACGGCGAAGGTCCTTTTTTAGGCCTTGATGGCAGGCTTGGAAGTCTCCCTGTATGCCTGTTTTTTATGCTGCTAATTTATAATTGTCAATGAACATCTCGTCTTTTCTTAATAGTGCAAATACCATTCGTAACAATCGTTTCATTACTATTACTAACGCCTCTACTTTCTTTTTCCCTCTTGCCAAATATCGCTGATAATCTTTATGATATATACCATCTTTTTTTATCATATTTAATGCTGCCATATACAATGTTTTTCTTAAAAGTGTTCTGCCTCGCTTCGATAGTTTTCTTTTTCCTTTGTGCTTTCCCGAACTGATTTCATATATATTAACCCCTGCAAACTTCTCTATTTCCCTCTGAACTTTATATGACTTAAACTCAACTACTTCAGCTAGTAGATATGCTGCAGTTATTACACCTATACCTCTTACTGATTGTAATATCCTGCTCTCCGGCATTTGTTCAACTATTGCTTTTATATCACCTTCTATTTCTGATAATTGTCTTTGTAATAATTCAAGTTCCTCAACAAACATTTTAATTGCTTTTCTATATGCTTCTTCTCCTTCTTTTACTCCCACAGTGTTTTTTGCTGCTTGATATAATTTCCTGGATTTTTCTTCTCTTATTTGTGCTCTGCTTACTCTGAAAAGTTCTTCTGTTAGCTGCTTTAATCCTATTTTGGTTATTTCTCCTGCCGTCTGATAATCTTTAAGTAGATAAATGCTTGTTTTTGATCTCAAGCCCATTATTTGCAAATATTCCGGGAAATGCCTGGCTAATAATGACTCGATTCGGTTTTTGATTCTATTGATATCTTCCAGTTTGCTTTCTCTGCTCTGAACCAACTCTCTTAAATCTGCTATTTTTCCTTTTGGTATTATTGATGTTAATCCATATCCTAACATTATTATATCTGCTATAACTCGTGGATCTTTTCTGTCATTTTTACCCGGACTGTTATCCGATATCTCTTTTAATCTTTTTGTATGCATCGGGTTTATCTGTATTAGTCTTGCCCCTTTTTGAGCCATATAATATCTCAACGGTTCTCCATAGCTTCCTGTAGATTCAAATCCGAAGACAATCTTCTCTAATTTATTTCCTTTCATATATTCATTTATCTTATCGAAAAAATTGTTAAATCCTTCTTCATCATTTGTAAAGCTAAATGTCTTTGTCTTTCTTTTTTTTTTCTCTCTTTGTCTATTCTCTATACTTGTTATGTATCCCCAATGTGTTGATTTCCCAATGTCTGCTGTTACTACTACTGTTTTTAAGTCAATTTGTTTATTTTTGTTTATCTTTTTCATGGCTATGCTCCTAATAAGTGAATGTTAATTTTTTATTTTGTTATTATCTAAAATAAATCATTCACTATTATGTAGCATAGCCTTTTCTGCAATATAGCAAGCTGACGGCAGTCAGGTTAGCAGCAGAAAAAAGCCGCTGATTTCACGAATTTTCACTAATCATAAATGTATAATAAATTCCTTAAAATTCTCTTCAGCAATTTTCAGATTTTCCGGTTTGCCTACATCGAGCCAGAATGATTTGTTGTCTATGTAACCGGTTATCTTTTCTTTATGCATTATGCTCAGGTAAAAATCTATTATCGAAAACACTTCGTCATTCGGCATTAACTTAAATACTTTAGGGTCGATAATGTGTATTCCGTTGAAAGCATATTCATTATATTGTGTTGAATCATCAATTGTAATCTGTTCGCCTGTTTTTATGTTCTTCCAGCCGCAAAGAATATTTTTATCGTTAAATAACAAATATCTGCTTGAGTCTCTTTTTCTTATCGAAAGTGATGCGATTGAATCCGATTGCAAATGAAACTCATAAAACTTATTTAAATCGATGTTGGAAATAATATCAACGTTGTGCACGAGAAAGGGTTTACCGTCGTCAAAAAACCACGATGCTTTCTTTAATCCGCCGCCTGTGTCTAACAGCTTATCTTTTTCATTAGATATAACAATTTCCGCATCAAAGTTTTTTTCTTCGATAAAATCAATTATCTGTCCGGCAAAGTGATGAACGTTTATAATGATTTTATCGAAGCCGGAACGAATAAGTTTGTTGATTGTAATTTCGAGAAGAGTTTTGTCTTTTATTTTTACGAGCGCTTTCGGAATATCATCCGTTATCGGTTTAAGCCGTGTTCCCAGTCCTGCTGCAAGTATAAATGCACGCATCAGCTTTTATCTTTCTTCTCTAATTCGGTGTGACGGAGTGTTACTTCAATATCAAATTTTTCTTTTAAATGTTTTACCAACCTTTCAGCACAATAAACCGAGCGGTGCTGTCCTCCTGTGCATCCGAAGTTTACCATAAGATTACCGAACTTTCGCTCGATATATTTTTCAACCGATTTATCTACTATTGAAAATACATCTTTCAGAAAATCATCAACATCACTTTTCGATTCGAGGAAATCTATTACGGGTTTGTCTCTGCCTGTTAAATCTTTGAACTCATCATAGCGACCCGGGTTATGAATTGCCCTGCAATCGAAAACAAAGCCGCCGCCGTTTCCTGAATAATCAACCGGTACACCTGCTTTATACGAGAAGCTGTATACAGTTACATGCAGCTTATTTGTTTCCGCAGGTGAATAGTTAGAGTTGAGTGATTCGTTATTGAGAAAATTCCTGAGTACTTTCTTCAGTTCGGGTAATCCTTTGGGCAGTAATTCATTGGATAATAAATACTCGATATTCTTCAATGCAAAAGGAATGCTTTTCAAGAAGTGCGGCTTCTTTTCATAAATTCCTCTGAACCCGTAAGCACCGAGTGCCTGCAGTATTCGCATAAGCACGTAGCCGTAGTAATATTTTGTAAACTCAACTTTATCGATTTTAATTTTTTCTTCAAGTTGTGATAAATAATAACTTAATAATTCTTCACGAAGATTTTGCGGAATGTTTGCTTTTGCATCGTAGAGCAGCGAAGCAACATCGTATTGAAGCGCACCTTTTCTTCCGCCCTGGTAATCGATGTAGTAAAGCTGATTATCTTTTATCATTATGTTTCTCGATTGGAAATCACGGTACATAAAATAGTTGGTGCCTGCTTCAAGAAGAAAATCGGTGAGCTTGTTAAAATCATCTTCCAGCAATTGCTCATCAAACGGAGTTTGTGTGAGTTTAACGAAGTAGTATTTGAAATAGTTTAAATCCCACATCATCGATTGCTTATCGAAGCTACTGCGCGGGTAACAAACGGAGTAATCCAATCCGTC
>JAJRSV010000039.1 GCA_024278655.1 Bacteroidota bacterium
CGATAGATTACCCAAACTCTGTTTATAATGATTAATATACTCCTCTATTTTAATTATCAGCGTCGAAAGCTCGGCGGTTTCATTTTTCATTGCCCATATTGTATTACGTAAATCGCCTAACGTATCGCGTGTAAATTGGCAGATTTCTTTTGTTTTCGAAAGAATCGATTCGTTATTTTTTATGTAATTAAGATTTTCAATAGAACTGATTATAAAGATAAGCTGTGAACCGATATTATCGTGAAGCTCGCGTGAAATTCTTAATTTTTCTTCCACAATTTGTCTTTGAGATTTTTCTTCGGCGAGTTTTGCTTTCAATTCCAGTTCCCGTGCGATTGTTTTTCGTTTCTGTTCCTGATACTTGTAAATTCCAAAGCTTAAAATAATCAGGAACAAAACCGAACCGCCGGCAAGGAATAACTGCAAAGTACGTTGTTTTAAAGCAAGCTCTTTCTCGGCAATCAGTTTGTCTTTTTTCTGTGTTTCAAATGCTATTTCGAGTTCGGCTATTTTTTCGTTGGTTTTTACATTTGTAACACTGTCTTTGTACCCGGTATACTTTTTATAATTAATAAAAGCATTCCGGTAATCGTTTTTCCTTTCGTACAAGTCTGCAAGCTTTTGATAACAGTATTCAATTAAAAAATTATACCCGTTTTTAATAGATAAACCAAGACTCTTTTTATAGTATTTAATTGCGGTATCAACAGAGTCCTGCATCGAAAGAAAGTCGCCGTAATAAGCAAGGTTATCGGCTCTGCCATAGTCCGATTTTTCTTTCCTGCGATACTCATCCGATTTTTTCAGATATTTATATGCCTTAGTAAAATTTCCTTTTAATGCATACGCGTTGGCTATCTTATTCAGGCTGAACGGTATTCCGATAGAATCGTTTGCCGAGTATTTTCGTTTCAACGATTTATTATAATAGAACAGCGCACTGTCAATCTTGTTTTCCATTTCCTTAAGCACGCCGTAGTTATCGTAAAGTTTGCTTAATGTTCCCACGCTTACATTATTCTGCTCAGCTATTTTAATTGCCGCCTGCATGTATTTGTTTGCTTTTTTTATATCCCTCCTTTTCATTTGATAACCAAATTCGCCGTAAGAGTTAGCAAGTTCGTCATAATCATTTATCGATTCGAAAATTTGCGAAGCCCTGATATTATACTCGGTGGACTTCTCATACTTGCCTCTCAGGTAATATATAATTGCGAGGTGCGAAAGTGCTTTTGCTTCACCTCTCGGATAGTTTATCGACTGTGCGCGCTTTAAGTTCTCTTCATAAATAATCTTCGATTTATAAAGACTCGAAAGAAATTCGGTTGCAGGCAAGTTGTTTACCGAATCTATCAATGCCTTTTCGTCCTGCGCGAACAAGCCGGCACAAAAAACAATAAATATAATTGCAACTTTTGTTTTGTAATTCATAAAGAGTGATTCGGGTATAAATTTTATTGATGAACAGAGAAGGAACGTTTGAACAATAAAACAGAGCGCAGCCTTCACATATAGATTTCATTTAAAAATAGAACTTAGTACTCAAATATTCAATCGTTTGTTTATTAAATAGATTTAACCGATAAAGTTAAAACTTTCTCCGGTCAATTCCGCTGTTTTCGTTTTGGTTCGGGTTTTTAATAACTTTTTAAGTGATTTTACAGAATTAAATTCCATTACTAAAACTATTACCGTATGAGTTTTGCCGATAAAGCAATAAAATATTTTTCCGGGTTAAAAGCGCCGTCGTCGCTGCCGGATGATATAAGCATAATGAACCCTTACGAAAACAGGGAAGTGCGTTCGGTTGTAAAGCGTTTCTTCAAAAAATATTTTGATGATGAAAACAAAAGGGTTTTTATTTTCGGAATTAATCCCGGAAGGTTCGGCGGGGGATTAACAGGCATTTCGTTTACCGATCCGGTTGCTCTTAGAGACTATTGTAAAATTGAAAATTCACTCGGTGATAAGAAGGAACTTTCGAGCAAGTTTATTTACAGGATGATTGAAAATTACGGAGGAGTTGAAAAGTTCTATTCGAAGTTCTTTATCAGCGCGCTGTATCCGCTTGCCATTATTAAAGACGGAAAGAATTATAACTACTACGATACGCCGGAATTAGTAAAAATATTAAAGCCGCATATTGCAGAATCGGTTAAAGCACAAGCAGGATTCGGTGCGGAGCGAAGCTTTGCCGTTTGTCTCGGCAAAAAGAATGCAAAGTATTTTATTGAAATAAACAACGAGCTTAAAATATTTGATGAAATACGAGTACTCGATCATCCGAGATATATAATGCAATACAGATTAAAGAAGATTGATTTTTACATCGACCAATACTTAAAAGCACTTAATCCCTGACGAAACACGCCGCAAGCTGCAGAACCTGCCCTATTCGAAATTTGCAAGCAATCGAACTTTTTTCTTGATTTTACTCAATGCATTGAGTAAATTTACTCAACAGATTGAGTAATTTAAGTATTAATATGCCGTTTTACAGAGAACATTTAAAGCTGTTAGAAACCAGACTGAATGAGCCGAGGCGCTTTATTCAGGTTATTTTGGGTCCGCGACAGACCGGCAAAACAAC
>JAJRSV010000040.1 GCA_024278655.1 Bacteroidota bacterium
AAAAACAGAAAAAGCAGAAGTTATAACATCAGCCATTGTTCTTTGAAAATCGGTCCAGACTGTTTGAGACAACAGTGCGGTTGTTTTGTAGTTAACTTTTCCGGTTAATCCGTTTATGCTTAGCAGATAGAGGTATGTTCCGCTTTCGGAACTTATCAATCGTGCAAGGTTGTAAACTATAATAACATTGGGACCATCATTCATCAGATATCTGTGTGTATATCCTTCAAACTCAGGGTCATCTTCTGCAGTCTGCCACAGCAGCTTACCCGCAACAAGGTCTATTCCCGCCATTCTATCAGCCAACGAAACAATCAGTACATCTTTCCCTTCGGCATTGAATGAGTACAACGTTCTCAGGTCATCAACCGGAAAATCGAGTTCGGTTACTTCACCGGTTTCAAAATTGAAATGAACGAATTTTTCATCACCCATAACGGCACAACCGTATGAAGTGGGAAAGATAACATTTATATCGCCGTCGATGTCGAATTCTTTTCTTACCATTTCTTTATTGTTAGCAACATCAATTACCGCTGCACCGTTATCCAGCACAAAGAGCAAAAACTTTTGATCAGCACCTCTGTAAAACCATGGCAAACCGTTTTCGATTAAATCCGAATTAATATCGTAATCCTCTAACGATAAAACTTTCTCTCCGGTTTTTATATTGAACAACGAAGCAATTTCGCTGTCTTCCATTACCAACATTTTATCCTGCTGATTAAGAACCGAATAATTAAAAGTTCCTTTAGTAACAAGATCGCTCCAGTAATCAATTTCCATTCTGTAAAGTTCTTTGCCGTTGTTTAAATCAACACCCAAAGCAAAATCATCATAATTCATCACGGCATTATTTTTAATAAATTCTAAACCCCAATAATCTGATTGATCGATATCATCATATTCATTTTCCCATAAAAGTTTACCGTTGGTAGCATCGTATGCCTGAAGTTTGTTATCGGAGTTTGTAAGGTACATTTCGCCCAAGAGATAACTTATACCTTCATCATCAAAATCCGGAATTTCCTTTTTCCAAATTTCTTTTCCCGATTGCACATCATAGCACCAAATGTATTCCCCCGAAGTAAAGAACAACAATTTACCGTCTTTCAAAAAATCGGAAGTCTTAATCGATTCACCGAGATCAACCGTCCATTTTGGTGCCTCCTGTGCGAACAGGAAAGCCGACGCGAGCATCAACAAAAGAAAATAAATGTTGAGTTTTGATTTTAGCATTTTTATAAACCTCGTAAAATTATTAAACAAGAGAGTTATATCCCGGATATGTCTAAGAGGATTAATTGATATGGTTTAAGCTCATCTATTATGAGGTGGTAAACAATACCCTGTAACGGGGAGATTGGGTATTAAATGAAAATTATCTGTCTAACAATTTTTTTTCGTAAACTGCTCTTACAACCGCTCCCCGTGAATGAACCTGTAACTTTTTATAGATGTTTTTAATGTGGGTTCTTACTGTGTGTTCGCTTATTCCAAGATTCATTGCAATTGCGTATTCGGTATCGTCGTTAACAATTGCTTTTAATATATCTGTTTCGCGCCTGGTAAGATTTATTTTTTGTTCGTCTTTTTTCCCGGGCTTTCCGCCCCGGATAAACTTTAAAATATTTCTTGCAATCGATTTTGAAACCGGAGCACCGCCTGCAACAATTTCTTTTATGGCTTCCGCTATCTCTTCAGTTGTTGAATCCTTAAGCAGATAACCCGAAGCCCCGGCTTTTATGGCATTGAATAAGTTTTCTTCATCTTTATATACGGTAAGCATCATTACTTCGATGGAAGGATATTTATCTTTTACTATAGCGGTTGCTTCTATTCCGCCGAGTTCAGGCATTTCGATATCCATTAAAATTACCTCCGGCAATTCATCCAGCTTATCGAGCTTTTTCAGGAGGTCCATTCCATTTTTTGCCATGAATAATACTTCAAACTCTTTCAGATAATCAAACTGCTGAGTATATTGTTTCCGGGTTAAAGGATTGTCTTCCGCTATGGCTATTTTAATACTCATAAATCAAATTTACTATAATGAAATAACTTATTAAAGAGTTTATTGTCTGATATCAAAAAAAAATTATTCACGTTTTTTCATTATTCGTCGGTTACAAACTCGCATCCTTTCGGTATTTCGGGTTTAACAAGCAAAACATCCTCGCGCAGCAGGTGAACAGTGCCCGCCGGAAATCCTTTTTTCTTTACAACATATTTTTTTAACGTGTATGCAACGGGAACAACTCCAGCCGTTTTGGCTTTACTGTGATATGCTGCAAGTGCCGCAGCTTTCTTTAACACACTTTTCGGAACTGGTTCTTTTGTGTTTTCAACCCGAAGAACAACATGCGAGCCGGAAACGCTTCGTGCATGAAACCAGTAATCGTTTTGCTTTGCGAATTTTGTTGTGAGCAAGTCGTTGTTTTTGCTGTCCCTGCCAACGTAAACGTTATACTTATCATCAATTAAATAATGCTTGAATTTTATTTTCAATTCTTCTTTTGCCTGATTATAATCTTTGTCTTTAATTTTCATTTTCTTCATTAGTCCTTTTAATTCTTTTAAATCATCAATTGATTTAAGATTTGCTTCAATTTCTTTCAGCTCTTTAAACTTCGCCTTTGCCTGCGTCAGCAACTCTTTCGATTTTTGAACCGAAATCTTTTCCGCTTTAGATTTATCGAAATAATAATCGATATTCTTCTTCGGCGGCAGTTTCGGATTAAGTTTAATTTTTATCTTTTCGTTTGAACCGTAAATATCTTCAACTTCAATCGATTCCATTCCCGGTTTTATTTTCCCGATGTTAACAAGCAGCAGATTTCCCAGTTGTTTGTATTCTTCTTCTTTGCTTCCTTTTTCTACAACTGCAGAGAGATTATTTATCTTGTTCGAGAGCTTCTTTAATTCTTTTTCAATATGCCTGATTATCAGTTTTAATAAACGGTGCTTTTCGGAGATAAACCTTTTCTTTGAAAGGTAAAATGTTTGTGCATCAATTAAAGAATCGAATTGCTTCTTTTCCGTGTAACCGAATATATCGAATGTGACAGGAGCAAGATGAACTTCGGCTGTGTCTTCATTTATAAGCACACAAGGCTGCTCGATAAATATTTCTTCGATAACTTCCCGCAGAATTTCCTTCTTATCATCTTCTTCAGATTTAACTCTTCTTTTTGCTTCTTTTATTATTTCGTTACCGATTACCGGATACTTCTTTTTTACCGCTGAAAAATAATCATCCGATTCAATTTCAGGATTGAGTTTGTTTAAACAATCTAAATAATTTTTTCTTTTAAACTCATCTCCTAATTCCGTTAAAGCACGGTCATCAATCTTTTTAAAAGGAATAATATTACTGCTAACGGTTTTAAAATAAACGTTCGTATATTTTCCCCTGATAGTAAAATAAAGCGAAGCTATTTCCAATTCTATTTTAATTATTCTGTCGTCATCAGCAATTTTTATCGATCTGATATTCTGTCCGTATGCATTAGTAAATAAATTTATTGTATTCTTTCTCGCGCGGGAATAATGCTCTCTTATATTAATATGCGGCTGACCCGGATTAACATACATTTCCAGGTACTGCTCTTCATACTCGTTTCCGAACACCAGAATCAGTTTATCTTTTTCCTGCGTAAAGATGTGATAAACTTTTTTGCCGGAAAGAATATCGGCGGCTTCGATTACAAATCTGTTTAAGTAGAAATAATTCTTTATCATAACCAATAAGATAAAAAAAACTAATAACTTGTCTGGCGCAGCCAGGCTTTGCCAGAGCACAGGGAATAATTACTATTTACACCTGACTTCAGTTAGTGTTGCACAAGTCAGAATTGTCATTCTGAATGTAGCGAAGCGGAATGAAGAATCTCATTCTTATAAAGATCGAGACCCTTCACTCCGTTCAGAGTGACTAATATTAGTTCCGCAACAGATTCTTCAGTCAGGTGGAAAAAAGAAATAACCCCCGTAATAACTGAACGGTTTCAACCGTTTATTACTGGACCCTGAAAGGGTCAAACGTATGTAGAAACTTTTTATTAGGACACACTATTAACAACCACAAAGTGGTTGAAGGTATTGCCAACAAAGGCATCCTCCTTCGATACCTTCGGCATCGATTTCACTATCTCAATTAGTTCTTGTTACAAACGTTCGACTGCTGCGCAGTCACTTCTTGTTGTAGAGGTAGGCACAGACAAAATAAAAATGCCTGCATAAGGCAGGCATTTAAATTATTATTAAATAAAATAATTATTCTTTTTCTTCAACTACAACTTAAACTACTTCACACCGTGCATCATCTTTATCAACAACCTGTGAATAAGGAAGAGGATAAGCGATGCCGAGAGCGACATCACAATGAATATTGTGAAGAAGGATGAAAAATCGTTAATAACATAACCGAATATGGATGAAAACTCAGTCCGGTTCGGATCGGGGTAAAGCGTGCTAAGCTGTCCCGCAAGCCAGTTTGCCGCAGCATTTGCAAGGAACCAGACTCCCATCAGCAGTGAAGCGAATCGTGTTGGTGAAAGCTTTGTTACCATCGACAAACCGATTGGAGAGAGCGATAATTCACCGAATGTATGAAGCGTATAAGCTAATACAAGCCACATCGGTCCGACTTTCATACCGGCATCTACCTGCTTTGCGGCAGGAAGTAATATCATAAATCCAAATGAAAGAAGCAGTAAACCGAGTGCCATTTTTAGAGGCGAGGACGGCTCTTTATCTTTCTTGCCGAGCTTTGTCCATATTCCAGCGAACAATGGTGCGAAGATCACTATCGCAATCGGGTTGATTGATTGAAACCAACTGGCGGGTATAACAAAATTGCCAAGCCACGAAATAGCCCTGTCGGTCTTTTCATCCGCAAAAAATGTAAGCGAAACACCCGCCTGCTCAAAAGCAGCCCAGAAAAAGATTACGAAGAATGCAAGAATAAAAATAACCGCAATACGTTCTTTTTCGATTTTTGTAAGAGGTACTTTTACTTCTGCCTTCTTTTCTGCCGCCGTCTTTTTCTTCGGGACTAATCCAACAGGTTCACCTTCGGGAGTAACGAGATGTTTGTTCTTACCCAAATAAAACTGAATTAAACCTAACAGCATACCGATTCCGGCAGCCATAAATCCCCACTTAAAATCTGCAGGATCACCGGTATCGCCCAAACCGCCTGCAACAAACGGCGAAAGAAGTGCACCGAGATTTATTCCCATATAAAATATTGTAAAAGCCGAATCTCTTCTTTTATCACCTTCGGGATAAAGCTGACCAACCATAGTTGAAATATTCGGCTTGAAAAAACCGTTACCGACTATCAGCAAAAACAACCCGATTATAAAAGCAATCTGTTGAGGATTTAACATAAATGATGTGTATGGCTGTGACGGACTGTTTGCCGGATCGTAAAGGAAACCGGAAAATGCAAGCGCAAACTGACCGATTGCCATCAATATTCCACCGACAATAATCGAGCGTCTGTTGCCCCAGTATTTATCAGCAACGTAACCACCGATAAGCGGAGTCAAGTAAACGAGTCCGGTATAATATCCGTAAATGGATGAAGTGAAAGCGGTATCGTAAATAAGGGCTTTAACCATGTAGAGAGCAAGGATAGCCCGCATACCGTAGTAACTGAACCTTTCCCACATCTCGGTGAAGAAAAGTACGTATAGTCCTTTCGGGTGTTGTTTGAACATTAATAAACCTCGACAATTAATTTTTGAATAAAACTTAATTCTTAATCGTGAAGATTAAAGAAATGTAACTTTAACTAAAGTAAAAACAATTTCTGCGCAATAAATAATTGGCAAATATATAGCATTTGGAAATTATTTCATAGTAAATAAAAAAGAGTGTGGTCTGGTAAACTATATTAAAGATGAATACCGGATACTATTCTATTCTCCTGCAAATGAAATTCTATTTAAACAGGACTATGCTTTTAATTGACGGATACAATAAAAAATCTTCAATTAAGAGAAAACAAATTTTATTGTAAATAATAGAATTGATTATTAGTTTAATACCTTAAAATTTAACAAAAAGGTTATTTTTGCTGCGCTTTTATAAAATATTCGATTACGGCTCGATAATATTAATTATCGTTTTAATTGCGCTTGTATTTTTTAAACTTGTACCCCTAGAATGGTATATCACTTTAATTATAATCAGTTTAATTTTGTTGGTTATAAGAATTTTATTTAAGGCATATTTTTTAATACTAAAGAAGAGAAATCAGAAGGGAGGGTAAGAGTTCGAACCTGCCAAACGGACAAACGGAAGATTAAATGCAAAGGTTCTTATACTTAATCAAAGTTACGAACCTCTTACGGTGTGTAACATCCGGAAAGCCGTTATACTGCTCTATCTTGGCAAAGCAGAGTTAGTGATAAACGACGATCATAAAGAAGTGCGCTCGGTTAGTGTCAGGTATCCGTGGCCAAGTGTAATACGTTTAAGCAGATATGTTAAGGTTCCATACAAGCGGGTTGTTCTTACCAGAAAAAATATTTTAAGAAGAGACCGTTACAAGTGCGTTTACTGCGGCAGAAGCGATATACCTTTAACTATCGATCATATTGTTCCGAAAGCACGCGGCGGTACGGATTCGTGGGAGAATTTGGTAAGCGCCTGCACAAGGTGTAACAATAAAAAAGGAGACAGGACTCCCGAAGAAGCCGATATGCCTTTGCTCTTCAAGCCATTTAAACCAAGTCATATAATGTTTATAAAGAATGTAGTCGGCAAAATAGACGAAAAGTGGAAGCCGTACCTTTATCTATCCTGAATTATTTTCTTTACACAAATCGGAATAATAGTTCCATTATTGTTATTTTTGTTGGTCAAATTTTAATAATATTCCAAACAGTATGCGGAAAAAACGAATCTTAAGCGGAATGCGCCCAACCGGTAAATTGCACATAGGGCATTATGTAGGCGCACTCGAAAACTGGATAAAGCTTCAGGATGAATATCAGAATTA
>JAJRSV010000041.1 GCA_024278655.1 Bacteroidota bacterium
ACGGAGATATAATTATTGTTAACAACGGTAAGTTGATTTTAGATCATGCTGACTTTCAGATAAACGGCGATATAAATATATTAGGAACAGCTGAGTTGGTTGCTACCGGGGGAAGCTTCGAAGTTATCCAGAGTTTTATATACGAGCACGCAGCGTTGATATTGCAAAACGGAAAGTTTCAGCTCGACAGTGTCCAGTTTAGTTCGAGCGGACAGAGCTGGAGTGTTGGCGTAATCGACAGTGCCGAATACATTCTAAAGAATTCAACTATTACAGACGGCTTTATAACTACCGCTTTATATTTGAATGCCGGTGCGCAGATAATTAACAATCAACTGCCGGGCGAGTTCCTTTGCTTCGGGAATAACAACGTTGAATTTAAGAATAACGACTGGCTGCTGTTTTGGCTGGTTCTGTTCGATTCCAGTGTTGTGGATATCTCGCTGCCGGATGATTCATTGGTAACCGGCTGGCAGTTCGATAATAATCAACCGGGAGTTTCGGGTGTTCCGTACAGCGTAACAATCGATAGCTGCACAAACGTTAACTGGGGATTGATATCACGTTCGGGTTCGGATGCAACATTCAGTAATACACAATTCAGAACTATCGGATTAATGTTTCTCGAGCCGGATTCGATAGTCGTACAGAATATTACCAACAATTCAACTCATATTGATGATGTAATAAATATTCCCGACAGGAATTTACGCCTGATGAACAGTGAAGTAGCAACGTGGAGTTTTTATCCTTCATCTCATTCGAATGTTACAATCAAGAATTGCATTTTCGGTGAGGTGCTGGCACTCGATACTTCCAAAGTTTTTATCGATAACTCTGTTTGTGACGGCAGCGGGGGTTATGTAGGAGGTTTTGGTTCATCTTTACTTATTATTTTTAAGTCGATTATGAATACACAGGTAATCACAAAAGAATCCGGTGTGCTGATAACACTTTACTCCGCATTTATGGGTCAGCAGATTGTTTCGAACGACTTTTCGGTAATGGCAATTCTTAACACGCAGTTTTTGGTTGAACCGGTAGCGAATCAGGCATCCATAATTTTTCACGAGCAACTGCCTTCGGTTGAAGGTATTGCGGGAGAGAATGTTTCAATAAGCGGTACCGCACAAATACTTACCGGACCGGAAAGCACTCTTCAATTCAGCGGGTATCGGGTTTTCTACAGTCCTGACTCCGAAAATCTAACATGGAATGAAACAGACGGATTGCACCTGCAACAGGTTGTAAACGATACGCTTGCCGTCTGGAACACAGAAGGATTACAGCCGGGAGCTTACCCGTTACTGCTTTCAGTGTATCATAATCTCGGCGATTCAATATCGCTGTTTTCGGATGCACGGCTTTTAATTAATACTCCCGTTGAAGATAAAGATGTAACTGTTTATACATTTAAGTTAGAACAGAATTATCCTAATCCGTTTAATCCGAGCACTATTATTAAATATACAATTCCAAATGTAGGGCGACGAGGCTCGTCGCCCTACAATGCAGTAATTAAAGTGTACGACGTTTTAGGAAAAGAAGTAGCAACGCTTGTTAATGAAGTGAAAGATGCTGGCACTTACGAAGTTGAGTTTAACGCCGCTGGATTACCGTGGGGTGTATATTTCTACCAGCTTCGTGTATCAGAGCCCGAAACAAGTTCGGGACTAAAGCTTGTTGAAACGAAAAAGATGATTTTATTAAGATAGCATAAACAACTCCGGAAAACTCTAAACAATAAGCCCTCCCCTTTGGGGAGGGTTGGGTGGGGCTTCATCTCCTTTGGGGAGAGTTTGGGTGGGGCTTTTTACCAATCACCCAAAGGTCCTCCGTAAGCACCCTGATCGTTTCGTGTACCGTCAACATCGTTAAATGCAGGGTCGGGATTGCCTGCATCGATGCAGGGAGAATCGTCGGACAGGTGTAGATCGTCGGAAGAAATAAACAGCGGGTCCATCGAACCGAATGCAAGAAAATTATACTGTTGATTAACCAATGTAGAGTCACCGTTCCTAAATGCTATCCTCGGATCGCCGAGGAAAGAAAAGTTTTTATAGAAGATATTATTCTGCACATCGGCATTTACCGGCTCATCAAAAACAAAACCGCCGCCGAAGTTAAAACAAATATTTCTGAAGACAGTATTGTTGATTAGTTGTGTGGAGGAATTGAGTGCATACAATGCACCGCCGTAAATATCGGTATCGTTATCTCTGAAGATGTTATTCTTAATCGTTGCCGAAGAGTTGATTACGGCAATGCCGCCTCCGTATCGTGCGGTGTTGGAAATGAAGATACAATTTTCAAAAACCGCCGATGAATTGTTAACTTCAACCGCACCGTTTTTTGCCGGGTCGCCGCTTCGCTGAAATACATCGCGCACTACGCAAAACTTAAAAACGGATGTATCGGGTGAATCGATAATGCTTATACCCAGCCAATCGGATAAGAATGAAGTGAACACAATTGGCTTTTGGCGGGTGCCCGCTGCTATTAATACTCCGTTTACTATCATTCTTCTGCTTTCTTTGAAAAAGATGTTTACACCCGGTTCAATTATAAGTGTGTCTGATGAATCAACTTTTATATCGCTCGTTACTAAAAAGGGTTCATCGGAAAACTTTAATCTTCCTTTAAGTGTTCCTCCTGTTTCCGTATAAACACCTCCAAGGGCGGGATTCACAACTTCGTCCTTCAGTCCGGCGTTTTCCCTGCACGAAATCAATAACAGAAAAGAAATTATTACTGTACTTAGGAATAAATTCTTCATAAATAAAATTTATTAAAAATGTGTAATCGAAATTAGTCATAAGAGTATCACCAAAAACAAAAACTGTAAAATAATTGCTTGGTTATAAAATGTAATGTGGATATATTCACCAATAAATCTTACCGTAGAAAAATGAAAGGATTAAAAATGAGAACAGACCGAAGGAAATTTGTAAAGCAATCTTCGTTTTTATTGGCAGCGGTTTTGTATCCCGGTAAAACCATTTATTCAATGTTTAATCCGTTTGCTCATTCCGGCTTAAAAGATATATCGCAGAATTTCGGAGTCTATACTGAAAAAGGCGGAACCATCGGCTGGTATATAACGGAGGATGTTTTTGTAGTAATCGATTCTCAATTCCCTGATACGGCAAAGCATTTTATCGATGAAATAAAGAATAAAACCAACCGTAAAATTGATATTCTTTTTAACACTCATCATCACGGTGACCACACTGCGGGCAACTATTATTTAAAACAGTTTGCCGGCAAAATTGTTGCACAGGAAAACTGCGTGACTCTTCAGAAAAAATTCTATGGTGAAGGTGAAAATAAAGACAAACAGGTTTACGCCGGTACCACATTTAAGGATGAATGGGAAACTGATTTGGGAACGGAAAAATTGAAAGCATATCATTTTGGTCCCGCTCATACATTAGGCGATGCGGTTTATCATTTTCAGAATGCAAACGTGGTTCACATGGGCGATGTTGTGTTCAACAGAGCATATCCTTATATGGACAGACCAGCGGGCGCAACTGCAGAAGGTTCAATAAAGTATCTGGAAAGCTGCATCGATCATTTTGATAAAGATACAAAGTTTATTTACGGGCATGCCGCAAACGATGACCTAATTACGGGAAATATTGATGATTTAAAACTGATGCGTGATTACTTTTCAGCATTGCTTGAATTCGTAAGCAATGAGATAAAATCGGGTAAATCGCTTGAAGAGATACAAAAGAACGAATCGGTTCCCGGATTCGAAAATTTAACTGAAAGATGGAAGGGAGCAAAGAATATGAATCTAAAAGCTGCGTACGAGGAACTTAATAATTCATGAAAAATAATTAATTTTATGATTATAAAGAGTGTTAAAAAAAAAATGAAAAAGAAATCTATAAAAGCTAAAAAATTTGATAAGCAGTTTGATGAGGAGAAAGATATATCAAAATATCTGGATATTGAAAATGCTAAAAGACCCGCTCAGGAACAAAGGCGGGTAAATGTGGATTTTCCTGTATGGATGATAAAATCACTTGATAAAGAAGCTAAAAGGTTAGGGGTAACAAGACAATCGATAATTAAAGTATGGATTGCAGAAAGATTGAAATACAATTCACTATAATGTTTTAAGGACTAAAAAATAGTTTGGAATTTAACAATTGAGTTTTGAAATTTATTGGGAATTTGTTTTTTGAAACTTGTCTTTTCAGGGTTAGGCACTTACTATTTTAATCTACTTCAACCGCTTCTGGAAGTGCTGGTAGTCTTTTAAACTTTTCCAGTCACCGCCCCAGGTCCAGCCGCGTTTTTTGAATTCTTTTACCAACTCACAGTCGTCAGTTATTGTGCCTTTTATTTCGTCAACATAGCAGGCACCTTCGGGACTCACTTTTCCGTTTTTAACATAGGGATTAAACATCGGATTGATATCAATTGCCAAACCCTTTGCATGCATCGATAAAATTTTACTGCCCGATACAAACCGATAATTAAACGCAGAAGTGTTATTGTCGCTCATCGATTTTTCATCCGACCAGCGGTATTCAACAATCGGTTTTACTTTTTCAACCGGGAATCTTGTTTCTTTAATAAACTGAAAAATCCCGATTAAATCGTTTGCTACTTCCTTGTTTACAACCAATTGACCTCGATGCAGTTTATTGTCGAAGCCGTAATATTCAACGTTTATTATAGTTAATTTATTTCTTACGGAGGGTGGAATTGATATTCCTTCCAGTGATTCTTCAAGTGTTAAATCTGCGTCTATTACGTATTCCAGGCTATTGCTTAAAGCCGCCGCATCCTCTTCATCTTCCTGAATCGATTGTGAAAAGACGAACACCGGATTGAATAGAAGTATAACGGCAGTTGCTGCCAGACAGGTGATTTTAAACTTTAATTCGGACATAACTTTCAAACGGAAAACTTAAGTTGTAAAAATTTTTGTGCGTAAAGATATTATCATTCACCGTTACATAACAGGGTAAAAAATGTGGGTAAAAATATGATTATAGAGCCAGATTAAATATATTTGCAGGATTAAATTCAAAAGGAGTGATATGAAAAAATATTTTTTAATTGGAAGTTTAATTTTAATCTTCGGATTAGCGGCTTGTTCGAACGAGCCGGAAGTTAAAACATTACCTTCGGGGTTAAAGTACCTTGAAGAGAGAATAGGCGACGGCAGGGAAGCCAAAGAAGGCGACCTGGTTACAATACAGGTTCAGGGATGGATTGTAAAAGATTCGACCGACCTGTTTTCGGACTGGACGAGCGATTCGACAAAACATGCTTACAAGATTCTCGATACTTATTCATTCGGAAAAGAAATAAAATTTGTTCTCGGTAAGGACTCATTCATTAAAGGATCGGATGAGGGTATAATAGGTATGAAAGCCGGGGGTGTCCGCTCAATCATCATTCCTTCCGAAACTGCATACGGCAAAACCGGGATGGGTCCAATTCCTCCGAATACCGATATTAAGCTTGTAGTAGAATTGATTAAAGTTCAGGATCAGATAGTTGCCAAAATGTGGGATGTCGATACCACTAAATATAAAACTACCGAAAGCGGTTTGAAATATGTAATTGTTAAAGAAGGCGAAGGTCCGAATGTTGAAGACGGCAACGTGGTTGTTGTTCATTACAGCGGCTATCTGACCGACGGCACCAAATTCGACAGCTCTGTTGAGCGTGATGATCCGTTCAGATTTGTTGTTGGGAGCAAGCAGGTAATTCCCGGTTGGGATGAAGGAGTAAAGCTCGGTAAGAAAGGTAGCAAGCTACGTTTGGTTGTTCCTCCCGAATTAGGTTACGGTGGTATGCAGATTGAGAAAATCCCGCCAAACTCAACACTGATATTCGATATTGAAATTTTGGATGTGAAGTAAATTTCATCCGCAAAGTGCCGGTTACTTCCCCAAAGTGACCGGCACTTCTTGCTTACTTCATCAGCATAAGCTTTTTAGCTGCTGTAAATTTACCTGCGGTTAGTTTGTAAATATATACACCGCTTGGCAGATTGGCTGCGTTAAACTCTACGGTATAATTTCCTGCGGGTTTATTTTCATTTACTAATTCCGCTACTACCCTGCCCAATATATCATATACTTTTAATGTAACGTGACCACCTTCTTTTATTGAATAATCTATTTTTGTTGTTGGGTTAAAGGGGTTGGGGTAGTTTTGACTTAGTGAGTATTCTAATATTACTTGCTCATTATCATTAATCGATGATACTTTATCCTTTACAGCAATAAGATTCTGCTTATGGTTTTGTGTAAGGGAACTTATATGTGTACCAATATAAAGAGTGCCGTCAGACCCTATAGCCGGATCAGAATCATATTCATAATCTCCCAAATCAAGTGTCCAGAGTATCTCACCATTACTGCTTATACAATAAAAGTTACCTGCAGTACTTGAACCGCAGTATATTTTACCTTCTGCATCACAAACTAAACCGTGGTCTATGTAATAGTCCTCCCAATCACCTTCGAAGGGTGTTACCCAATTTTCATTTCCATAATAATCCAGTGAGATTATGCAATTTCTTTCTTCGGAATTTATATCCTTTCTCGCATTAATAATTATATTTCCTTTTCTATCCATAGTTGGAGCAGCATAAGGTGTTACCCAGTTTACCTGGTAACGCCAATCTACCGTTCCATCAGGATTGATACAATAAAGATAATCTTTATAGTATAAACTATCAGTGCCGAAAACATATATCTTGTTCGCATTATCCACAAGTGGTATTCCCCAATTGTGCGTTGCGAATTCATAAGACCAGTAGATATTACCATTTAAATCCGAAGCATTTAATGCACCCGGTCGGTTATTAAATCCACCTGTCCAAAAATACATCGTGTCGCCTCCGGTTGAGAAAACCATTCCTGGTATAAGATCAGGGATTGTTATTTTATTTTTTATTCCACCTTCGGAGGAAATTATAAAAAGCGTATCTCCTACACCTATATATAAATCCCCGTTTTTAGCAATAGAATGAAATGGCCATCCACCAGCCCATATTCCCCCGATTTTCCATTTTAAATTACCATTAGAATATAAAGCGTATACTGTTTTATTTCCAGAAAAGAAATAAACTGTACTATCACTTGTCAATATAGGTCCGCCTGTGTTAGCAGTAGACCCTTCGGTGTTAAATGTCCATAAATCGTAACCATTTTTATCAACTGCATAAAAGTAATTTACAGAATCGCCTGATAAAGCACGTGTACCCATATAGAGAACATCGTCATATCCAATAACCGGACCGAAGAGCACACCAAGAGGCATATCTTTCCGCCACAAAATATTATTCGTTGAGGGCCCGACAAACTCTGACCTGCCAGTGCCCTGCATATCTCCTCGCAGTATTGGCCACGGTGAATCTGCTAATGAGGGCCAGGGAATTTTTACCTGTTCCTGAGAGAAAACAGTGCTTACAATTAGCAGGAAAAGTAAACATATCTTTTTCATCATATTATTAGCTTACTTTAATAATATTAACTTTTTTGTATCAACAAAATTTCCTGCTTTCATAATATAAAAATAAACACCGCTTGGCAAATTGTCGCCGTTAAATTCTATTTTATGTTTTCCTTTAATCATATAGTTATTTAATAGTTCAGCCACTTTAATACCTGTTGTATTATATAGCGATACATTAACAAACTCTCCTTTTTGTAAACTAAATTCAATCAGTGTTGTTGGATTAAAAGGATTTGGATAATTCTGATAAAGAGTATTGGAAAAATTATTATTGTTTACACCATCCTTATATAGTCCCACACTAATTCCTAAAGCTTCTGTGAATTCTGATTCCCTTGTACCATTATTTGCTGCAACTTTATAGTAAGCTGTCATTGGTCCGTTTACTGCTAAATCTAAATCAATATAATTAGTACAGTTCATACAAACGGTTTCAATTTTTGTAAATACTCCTGGATTATTACCGTTTGGGACAACACTTCTATAAATTGTATACCCGGTCCACCAATCTTCAGGATTAGCAGATGGAGACCAACTTAAATATGGATGCCCTTCAGAGGAAGTCAGTTGAAAATTTTCCGGACTTAAAGGTTCCAGTTCTTCCCTTATTTGTTTAATCCAGTTTTTTTCTTCCCAAATAGATGTTTCATCAGGAAATGGAATTTGACTATCTCTATAGTAGAACTTTCCGGTAGATACGTCGAAATCAATTCCAATATCACCAGGTTTCCCAGGTAAGTTAAAATTTTCACATAAATCTGATGTACGGTAATCAATATAGAAAAGGTCCTTAAATATTCCATCAACTTTTGCAGTAAATGAGTACCAACCCAATCCAAAGGTCCATTCCTCAACGGAAGGAGGATAATCGCCCCAACATGCATAAAAGTCTAGTATTATGTTGTTTGAAGTAGTACTATAAGAACCACCGTCATATAATGTAGTTAAATCGTGAATGTTGTCTTCGCAAGGTTGAACTGCAAGCCAGCATAAGTTACTTTCCCTTACCATCTCAATTTCCACAAGCGAATTATTAACATTATTCTTAATGGCAAAAGATATTTCTCCACCTCTTATAAATTCTTGCGCTAAAATATTTGATATATACAATAATATTATAATTATAAATAAGTATTTATTCATTTTATCCTCCATTAAAATGATTTTAAAAAATTAATTCACGTAGTAAATCAGGAATTCATACAAAACCGGTGGGATAAAATGATAAGTATTTTGGTTCGAATAAATTTGTGAATATATCTTCAATTCTCTCAGAGAGAGAGAGAGAGAGAGAGAGAGAGAGTAGAAAACGAAGCAAATATTGTTATTTAAGAAATAAGGCGTCAATTTGCCCCCAAGTATGTGACATATAAAATCTACAAGTGAATATCGAAAATATTTTTTAAAATGTCAAAACTATTTTAAATAATGACTAGCACATAATTAATAACATAAGAAAAATGGATATGTTGACATTATAGAAAAACCAACTCCGAACGAGTAAAATGCTTGTAGAGTAGCGAAAAGAAAAAGAAAAGGAAAACCTTAGCGGAGTGTAATGTTTTTGATAAATGCCAGGTACTTTAAACGCTGTTTCCCCTTCATATTTTGGCTGACACTTGGTTTAAGCTACAAGTAATATTTCATCAACCTGATTGCCTGAGAATAGTACCCGCCGCCGAAAAGATTTAAATGATTAAGCACGTGGTAAAGTTTATAAATATTTTCCCTGTAATCGTAACCGGCGGGAAGGGGAAATGCTTCGTTATAAGCAGCGTAAAACCTAAAATCAAAACCGCCGAACAGTTTTGTCATCGCTAAATCTGCTTCACGATTGCCGTAATAAACAGCCGGATCGATTAAGCAGGCGTCTCCGTTTTCATCGATCATATAATTGCCGCCCCATAAATCGCCATGAAGCAGTGATGGCTGCTCGCCGTTGTCTGTTACTATCTCATCAATCTTATCTTCGAGTTTTAATAATGCCGATTTTAGTTCACTTGTTGCATTGCCTGATTTTTCAGCTAATTTGTATTGATATAATATTCGTTTATTGAAATAGAATTTTGTCCAGTTACTTTTTTCTTCTTCATCGGCAATATTTATTTGCGGGTTTGAGCCGATATAGTTGTCTTCAAAAAAGCCGTAACTGTTTGATGTGTAGCGATGAAGCTGTGCAAATCTTCTTCCGAAGTCTTCCGAAAAATTATTTTTCCCCGAACCGGAATGAATGTATTCCAAAAGAATAAAATCTTTATCGTAAGCAATTACTTTGGGAATTCGGATAGCGCCCGGTTTTATCAATTCCTCGAGTCCGTGGGCTTCCTTAATAAACATATCGCCGGCATGGGAAGAGTTAGTTTTAAGAAAATAAGATTTGCCTTTAGCCGTTGTAATTCTTTCTGCATTACTGATGCATCCGCCCCCGATTGAAGCAGTGCCGGTAATTTTATCGTTTAATATTTCTTCAATCTTCCGGTTGATTTTCCCGCTGTAAGTCATCTTTAATTTTCTTTAATAATCCTTTTGATGCATCTTCAATAATATCGAGCACAACATCGAAACCGGCATGCTTGCTGTAGTACGGGTCGGGAACTTCGTCGACGTTACAATTCGTGCAAAAGTTTACCATCTTCAAAAGCTTGTGCCGGTATTTCCTTTCCATATCGAGTGATAAAATATCCTCGTAGTTCTCCTCGTCCATTGTTACAATGTAGTCGAACCGCTCGAAATCAGTGGAAGAATTGAACTGCCGCGATATGCTGTCGATCTTGTAACCTCTTTCGGCAGCAAACTTTATCATCCTCGAATCAGCAGGTTCGCCGCTGTGGTAATCGATTGTTCCGGCGGAATCGACCTCGATTAAATGAGAAAGTTTTTCCTCTTTAATCAGCTTTTTCATCACCGCTTCGGCGGCGGGAGAACGGCAGATATTTCCCATACAAACGAACAGAATTCTTTTTTTATTTACTTCTCTTTTCAATTAAGATTTCTCGTAATATTTTTCTAAATTTTACTATTAAATTACTAAAATAGTGTGTAAACCTTTAATACTCAAAACCATTCTTAATGCTTAAACTATTTGGCTTTTTTCTGATCGGTTTATTCCTGAATTCAGCAGCAGGGCAGAGTGTTTTGCCAAAGCGTGAAATGCGCGCTGTTTGGATTGCAACCATTTCGAATATCGATTGGCCTTCCTCAAAATATCTTTCAACCGCTGAAAAGATTAACGAACTTACCGATCTTTTCGATAAGCTTAAAGAGATTGGAATAAATGCGGTTTTTTTTCAGGTAAGACCGGAGAGTGATGCGTTGTACGATTCTCCTTACGAGCCATGGTCGGGATGGCTTACCGGAAAGCAGGGAAGAGCACCGGAGCCGTATTTCGATCCGCTGAAGTTAGCCGTTGAAGAAGCACACAAGCGCGGAATGGAACTGCATGCATGGATAAATCCTTTACGTGTTTCAAACGGTTCGTACCATGATTGTTCCGATGGTCATATCTGCAATGTTCATCCCGATTGGATAATGAAATTCAGTAATTACAAAATGTTAGATCCGGGAATTCCTGAGGTGCGCGAGTATGTTGCGCAGATAGTTTCGGATATTGTAAGAAGATACGATGTTGACGGAGTTAACTTTGACGATTACTTCTATCCGTACAAGCCGGCAATTACAAAAGAAGATTACGGCAGTTATAAAAACTTTAAGGGTAATTACAAGAGAATAAGTGATTGGCGCAGAGATAATATAAACAAACTGATTAAGGTTGTTCACGATTCGTTAATTGCTTCAAACAAAAAGGTAAAGTTCGGTATCAGTCCGTTCGGCATTGTGAAGAACAGTTATGCGGGAACAGCCGGGTTAAACTCATACTCCCGTGTTTATTCTGATCCATTACGGTGGCTGAAAGATAAAACAATCGATTACATCGTTCCGCAGGTTTACTGGACGATTGGAAATAAGAGTGCCGATTACAAAAGCTTAATAAGCTGGTGGGCTTCGGTTGTTGATGAACAGCATCTTTACATCGGGCAGACTTTAACTTTTGCTGGAAGTAAGATAAAAAGAAATATTGATGACGAAATATTTGCACAAATAGAGTTAAACAGAAATTACGAGAACATTTACGGCTCGGTGTTCTTCAGTGCTTCAACATTGCTTAAGAATATTTATTCTAAAACAGCGAAACCTATTTTTAAATATCACGCACTTGTGCCGAGTCTATCCTACAGGGATTCGATTCCTCCGATGCCTCCGAAAAATTTAAGAGCTTACAATAACGGTAACGGTTTTATTCTTGAATGGGATAAAGAGGAGAGAGCATCCGACGGCGATACGGCTAAATTCTATGTTGTTTACAAATTTGATAACCCTGATG
>JAJRSV010000042.1 GCA_024278655.1 Bacteroidota bacterium
AGAAGAAATTATTTAAACGGATTAAAAAGAATTTTAGTAAGTAAAGAATGATTAAAATAAAAAAGTTTACGTTCAACCCTTTTTCGGAAAATACATATATCGTCTGGGATGAAGAAACGAGAGAAGCTGCAGTAGTTGATCCCGGAATGTTCGATGAATCGGAACAAAATGAATTCGATGATTTTATCAAAGAAAATTCGATTAAACTTAAACACATAATAAATACACACTGCCACATCGATCATATACTCGGATGCAAGTTTGTTAAGGATAATTACTCCGTTGATTATTACGTTCCGGAAAAGGATGTTCCATTAATCGAGTTCGCAAAAGCGCAGGCGGGAATGTTCAATTTATCGTTAAACGATGATGTGCCGAAACCGGATAAATTTCTTTCGGAAGAGACTGATATAAAATTAGGAGCTAATCCCGTTAAAATTTTATCAACACCGGGTCACAGTCCGGGCGAAGTATGTTTATATTTCGATAAAGAAAAATACTGCATCACCGGCGATGTGTTATTCAAAGAAAGCATCGGAAGAACCGACTTATGGGGCGCTGATTTCAACACTTTGATATCGTCAATTAAAAACAAGTTGTTAACCCTGCCGGATGATGTTACAATATTTCCCGGTCACGGTGAAAAGAGCACAATCGGATATGAAAAAATCAATAACCCGTTTCTTGATTAGAAAAAAAAATCAATTAAAAAATTTATAACTGTTAACAGAATTTATTCTTCTGTAATTTTCAAAAAGTAAATTAAAACAGACCGGAGGTTCCGGATTATGAAAGAAAAAATAAAACAACTCGAAAAGTTAAGAGAGCAGGCAAGGTTAGGCGGCGGAGAAGATAAGATAAAAGCGCAGCACGATAAAGGAAAGCTGACCGCACGCGAACGCATCGAACTGCTTGTTGACGAAGGCAGCTTCGAAGAACTGGATATGTTCGTTAAACACCGCGCAAAAGATTTCGGAATGGATAAAAAACAAATTTTGGGCGACGGTGTGGTTACCGGCTTTGCTAAGATTGACGGGCGACCTGTTGCTCTTTTCAGCCAGGATTTTACGGTGTTCGGCGGCTCGCTTTCCGAAACTCATGCCGAAAAGATTGTTAAGATTTTAAAGATGGCAATGAAAACCGGAATCCCGGTAATCGGTTTAAACGATTCCGGCGGTGCAAGAATTCAGGAAGGTGTTGTTAGTCTTGGCGGGTATGCGGATATATTTTTACTCAACACTTTGGCTTCGGGAGTTATACCGCAGATATCGGTTGTTCTCGGTCCTTGTGCCGGCGGCGCTGTTTACTCACCCGCAATTACCGATTTTGTTTTCATGGCAAAGAACACAAGCTATATGTTCGTTACCGGACCAAACGTTGTTAAAACCGTTACTCACGAAGACGTAAGCTTCGAAGACCTCGGCGGTGCAGAAACTCATGCTTCAAAGAGCGGTGTTGCACATTTTATTTATGAGAACGAAGTGGAGACACTTGTAAACGTTAGAAAGCTGATGAGCTATCTTCCTCTGAACTACCGCGATAAAGCTCCCGAAAAAGAATTCGATTTATCTTCCGTAAAGCCGGAACCTAAACTGGATGAAATCATTCCCGATAACCCTAACAAACCTTACGATATGAAAGATGTTATTCAACTTTTAGTTGATGACGGCGAGTTTATGGAAGTCCACGAGCACTATGCTGAAAATATTATTGTCGGGTTTGCACGGATGGGTGGAATGTCTATCGGAATTATTGCCAATCAACCGGCGGTACTTGCAGGTGTGTTGGATATAAACTCATCGGTTAAAGCGGCAAGGTTCGTTCGCTTTTGTGATGCGTTTGGAATTCCGCTTTTAGTGTTGGAAGATGTTCCCGGCTTTTTACCCGGAACCGATCAGGAGTGGAACGGAATTATTCGACATGGTGCAAAGCTTCTCTTTGCTTTCAGCGAAGCAACGGTTCCAAAAGTTACTGTAATTACAAGGAAAGCTTACGGCGGAGCTTACGATGTGATGAACTCGAAGCATATCCGCGGCGATTTCAATTACGCCTGGCCCTCTGCGGAAATAGCTGTTATGGGTCCGAAGGGTGCTGTTGAGATTATATTCAAGAAAGAAATTTCTAAAGCGAAAGATCCGGAGAAGGAAGTTGAGAAAAAATTAGCCGAATACAGGGATAAATTTGCCAATCCCTACATAACAGCCGAAAGAGGATTTATCGATGATGTTATTGCGCCGAGAAATACACGGTTAAAGCTTATAAACGCATTCAATCTGCTTCGCACGAAAGTTGATACTAATCCGAAGAAGAAGCACGGGAATATTCCCCTTTAATTTGCGCGATAACTTATTGAAAAGTAAAGAGTTACGAACTTTATCTAATTGTTTGCTTGATTTAACAGATTGTAAGTCTTAAATTAGCAGCGAAATTTTCAAATTGGAGAACACATGTTCAGAATTACGAGTAGATTTTTAATATTCATTTCACTTATAGCATTTATTTACTCTTGCAGCAGCAATAAAGAAATTACCGAATCGGAACAAACCACACAAACAACCGAACGCGTTTCGAAATATAATATTGTTTCCGAATTACTCGAGCAGGCAAGACAAAACTACGTTACGGCGCTTGCTCTTGAAAAAGAAAATAAAATAACAGAAACGGTTGATAACTACGAAGCCGCACTTCGCATCATTAATAATTTAAGCTACTATCCCGGAATCGATGATAATGAATCGTATACAGAACTGGAACATTCGATAATAGAAGACTATAAAGCATTTATAGACGGATTGGAAGAACTACCCGAGGGAGTTTCGTTTGCGGCTTATGAAGAATGGATGAAAGAATCGGCGCCCGAGATTGAACTGATGGCTGATACCGAAGACGGAACAATTACCGAGGTGATTCCTGCAGATATTCCCCTCGAAGTAAATTCTTATGTGGAAACCTGGATTAATTACTATACCGGCAGAGGCAGACCCGTAATGGAACTGTGGCTTGCAAGGTCGGGCAAATACTTTCCGATGATGAAAAGGGTTTTCAAGCAGTTCGGATTGCCGGAGCAGTTAATCTATTTGAGTATGATGGAAAGCGGCTTGAACCCGAAAGCAAGATCGTGGGCGAGTGCCGTTGGTTTGTGGCAGTTCATCAAATCAACCGGAAAGATTTATGATTTAAAAACGAATTTTTATTTCGATGAAAGAAGAGACCCGTATAAATCCACAATAGCGGCGGCAAAACATCTTAAAGACCTTTACGAATCATTGGGTGATTGGTACCTTGCACTTGCAGCTTACAATGCCGGC
>JAJRSV010000043.1 GCA_024278655.1 Bacteroidota bacterium
AAGATGATACAGTTTATCCCGGCAGATTCAAATTTTTCTCTGGGAATACAGGCAAGGAATTAACTAATTTAGTAGATTAAATCGTATATGTTTTATTTGTATAATCGTATATAATTTTAACGGAGTTTTTTATGAAGTTTTTTATCGACACAGCAAACATAGATGAAATTAAAGAAGCCGTTTCTTTGGGAATACTCGACGGTGTAACTACTAACCCGTCGCTGGTTTCGAAAGAAGGAAAAGATTTCCGGAAGCTTTTGGATGAGATACTCGAAATTGTTGATGGTCCGGTAAGTGCCGAAGTTATTTCGACCGACTACGACGGGATACTGAAAGAAGCAAGAGATTTGGCATCGATTCACGAAAACATCGTCGTTAAAATCCCGTTGATAAAAGAAGGACTTAAAGCGGTTAAAACATTAACCGACGAAGGAATAAACGTAAACGTTACATTATGCTTTTCGCCAACGCAGGCATTATTGGCTGCAAAAGCAGGTGCAACATATATCAGTCCCTTTGTCGGAAGACTTGATGATATAAGCACAAGCGGAATGGATTTGATTGCGCAGATTATTCAGATATACGACAATTATGATTTTGACACTCAGGTGCTGGTTGCAAGCATAAGGCACCCGATGCATGTTGCCGAAGCCGCAATGATGGGTGCAGATGTTTGCACTATTCCGTTTGCGGTAATCAACAAACTGTTCAATCATCCGCTAACCGATATAGGGTTAGAGAAATTTTTAAGCGATTGGAAAAAACTTTCCGATAAAAAAAGCAAATAACTTCTTCTGAATTGGGAAATTAAAAAATATGAAACAGACTAAGTTCAACCGGATACACAAAAAACTCGGCGCAAAGATGGTTGAGTTTGCCGGTTACGAAATGCCTATTCAGTACACATCGATAATTGCCGAGCATAAAGCGGTACGCAATTCGGTTGGTGTGTTCGATGTTTCGCACATGGGCGAGATTTTTATTAAAGGCGATAAAGCATTCGACTTTGTCCAGTACATTACAACCAACGATGCATCGAGACTTTATCCGGGCAGGGTTCAGTATTCCGCAATGTGTTACCCCGACGGAGGGATTGTTGACGACCTGCTGGTTTATAACCTTGCCGAAAACGAATACATGTTAGTTGTAAATGCTGCCAACATCGAAAAGGATTATCAGTGGATGATTGATAATAACAAGTTCGGTGTCGAGATTGAAAATTTAAGCGATGAATATTCATTGCTTGCGGTGCAGGGACCGAACTCTAAAAATGTTCTTCAAAAGCTGATGGATAAAGAACTCGATCTGGAATATTATCATTTCAGAAAAGATAAGGTTGCCGGGGTCGATATGATTGTATCGAGAACCGGTTACACAGGCGAGTTGGGTTACGAGCTTTACTTTACAGGCGATGAATCGGTTGCAGAACATGTTTGGAATAAAATATTCGAAGCCGGAGAAGAGTTTAACATTCAACCTGTTGGGTTGGCAGCACGCGATACTTTAAGACTGGAGATGGGCTACTGCCTTTACGGGAACGATATCGATAAAACAACCAATCCGATTGAAGCAGGATTGGGATGGATAACCAAGTTGGGTAAAGGTGACTTTATCGGCAAGGAAGCGATTAAAAAAGCTAAGGAAGAAGGAGTTAAAAGAAAATTGGTTGCAATGATTTCAGAAGAAAAAACGTTTCCGCGCCATGGTTACGATATTACTTTAAACGGAAACAAGATTGGTACAATCACAAGCGGAACTGTCAGTCCGGTACTTAATAAACCTATTGCTCTCGGTTATGTAGATGCACGTTATAAAGATATAGGCACAACAGTTAATTTTTCTGTTCGCGGTAAAGAAGTTCCTGCTGAAGTTGTTAAATTACCGTTTATTCAAAATTAGGACCGGTAACGTATGAGAATAAATGTGCTCTTTTCGCCGTTAAATGCCGACGAACTTTATTTTACTGATAAAACTACCGTTGTTATCGATGTGCTGCGCGCATCTTCTACTATTGTTAATGCTTTAACAAACGGCGCAAAAGAAATTATTCCCGTTGCAACGGTTGAGTTTGCGGTTAAAGTTTCAGGCGGAATGTTCGGCGGACAAACGCTTTTGGGCGGCGAACGAAACACGAAGATGATTGAAGGATTTTCACTCGGCAACTCTCCGCTTGAGTACACGAGGGAGAATGTCGAAAGAAAAAGTATTATCTTCTTTTCCACGAACGGTTCTAAAGCAATTGTTAAAGCAAAGTTCTCGCGTAACCTTTTTGTTTGTTCTTTCAATAATCTTATTGCAACTGCAAAACATTTGCTCGGGTTGAATGAAGATGTTGAAATACTTTGCGCCGGCAACAACAATCTTTTTTCTTTGGAAGATTCGGTTTGTGCCGGAATGCTGATTAACGAAATAAGAAAAGCCGACAGCAATGTGCAGTTTTCCGACTCGGCAATTGCAGCCGTGGTGCTTTACGAACGGTTCGGTTCGGATATAAACCGCCTGCTGAAAAACACCGAGCATGGAAAGCTGCTTATTAATAACGGTTTCGCCGGGGATATAGAGTTTTGCAGCAGACTTAACATTTCGGAAACAATTCCTTATTTTGATGGTTCGGTACTGCGGGATTTGAAAGGAGGAGAGACTACATCAGCAAGTTTGAAGAAGGAAGCGGATAAATAATGCCGGCTAAGAGAAAAAAAAATATTAAAAAGAAAAACAACGAAAAGAGTTACTTCAGTATCTCTTCCGAAAAGAAGAAAAAGATACTCGGCATCTTTCTTATGCTTTTTTCGCTCTTCCTCTTCCTTAGTATCATTTCGTACGACCGCAGGGATGAAGCAAGCATTATCGGTTTTTTCTCATCAACCTCCGATGTTTATAACTGGGGCGGAGTTATCGGGGCGCACGTTTCAAGCTTTCTTATCAAATCCACTATCGGTTATTTTTCAATCGCTTTTCCTTTTATCATTTTTCTCTGGGGAATTTCATTCTTCAAAACTTATCAGCTTCGCTTATTGATTCACGTTTCCAACTTCTTTCTTCTTTCGGGAATTATTCTTGCAAGTTTTTTCGGTATTCTTAAAGAGCACTACCGTGTAATTTCCGGTTATGAATTCTCGGGCTTTATCGGCGATACCATCGGCTCGAAGATAAGCGGTTTATTCGGCGGAATTATAAGCATTCTGCTGCTTATTACCGGAATGATTGTTCTGCTCATCTTTGCATTCGATATAAAAATCGAAAAGGTTTATACTTTTATTAAAGATCTAATCCAATCGTTATTTGCCGGTAAGGGAAAAGACACAACCATAAAAATAAAAACCGAAGAAGATAATCTTGAGAAGATAAAAAAACTGAGGAAAGACAAGAAGAAAAAATCTGTCAAAGAGCAGGGCTCTGAATTAACCGCCGAAGAGCTGATGAAACAGGAAGAAGTTGAAACGAACATAAGAATTGTTCGGAAGGATGATGTAATACCGCCCGCCGATAATAAAATTCTTGAAGAAGAGAAGAAGAAAGTCGATTTGGAAAAGACCGGCGAAATGCCCGCCCGCCCGGGAGATAAAAATAAAGAAGAAAAGCTGCCCGACCCATGGGAAGAGAATATAAATTTTAAGATGGTCGATTTATCTCTTCTCGATCCGCTGCCCGAAGAAGACTTCAAAGTGGCGGAAGATGAATTAAAACGAAATGCCGAGCTGCTTAAGGATAAATTAAAATTGTTTGATATCGATATTAAAGATATTTCCGTAACTCCCGGACCGGTTGTAACTCTTTACGAAATTGTTCCCGCTCCCGGTGTTAAGATAAGTAAGATAACCGGACTCGAAAACGATATTGCGCTTGCACTTGCCGCCAAGGGAATAAGAATAATTGCTCCTATTCCGGGCAAGGGTGCAATTGGTGTTGAAATACCGAACAAGAAAGCCGCGCTTGTAACGGCACGTTCGGTACTGGCAAAAATTTACGAAGCAAAGTATGAACTGCCTTTGGCGCTTGGCAAAATGATTAACGGCGATGTTTATTTAACCGATCTTTCACAGATGCCTCACTTGCTTATTGCAGGTTCCACCGGTTCGGGAAAGAGTGTCGGTATAAACATGATAATAAGCAGTCTGCTTTTTACAAAGCATCCTTCCGAGGTAAAGTTTGTTTTAATCGATCCGAAAAAAATAGAGCTTTCGTTTTATAACAAATTAAGAAGACATTACCTTGCCGTTTCGCCCGACCTCGATGAAGACATTATTACCGTACCGCAAAATGCGGTGCTGGTATTAAAGTCGATTGAGTTCGAAATGGAGAAGCGTTACGATAAGCTTGCCAAAGCCGGTGTAAGGAACATCGTTGATTACAACACTAAAGTTTCCAATCCCAAAACCAAGCCGGCTGATACCGAAACAATCAAACATCATCCGCTGCCTTACATAATTGTAATTGTTGATGAGTTAGCCGACCTGATGATAACCGCAGGCAAAGAAGTAGAGGAACCGATTACGCGTCTTGCACAGCTTGCACGTGCAGTGGGTATTCATCTTGTGCTTGCAACTCAACGTCCTTCGGTTAACGTAATTACCGGAGTTATTAAGGCAAACTTCAGCTCGCGGATTGCATACCAGGTTGCAACAAAAATCGATTCGAGAACT
>JAJRSV010000044.1 GCA_024278655.1 Bacteroidota bacterium
CAATTCGCCTAACTCAAGGTAATCGGCAACCCTGCCTGCTCTTTCCAGTGTTTGATTGATATCGCCTTCGCTGCCAACAACGTTAACATCGTTCCAGAATTCATCGCGCAGGTTTCTTATCTCTTCGATTGCTTCCTTCAATCCTTTTTCGTTTCTTGACATCCCAACCTTGTGCCACATAATTCTGCCGAGGCGTTTGTGAATTTCATCAACAGTGTGCTTACCTTTTATCGAAAGCAATTTTTTGATTGAGTCGTTTACTTCATTAACTGCACGTTCGAACTCCGCGTGGTCGGTTGAAACTTTATCCGGTTTTTCTGATGCAAGATAATTCCCGATAGTGTAAGGAATTACAAAATAACCGTCGGCTAAGCCCTGCATTAAAGCGCTTGCACCGAGACGGTTCGCTCCGTGGTCGGAGAAGTTTGCTTCGCCTAAAACAAACAGACCGGGAATTGTGCTTTGCAATTCGTAATCTACCCACAAGCCGCCCATTGTGTAATGCGGAGCGGGATAAATTTTCATCGGAACTTCGTAAGGATTTTCGCCGGTTATCGTTTCGTAAATTTCGAACAGGTTGCCGTATTTTTCTTCCACAGCTTCTTTGCCCAAACGTTTTATCGCATCGGCAAAATCGAGGTAAACCGCTTCGCCGCCTTTAACGCCTCTTCCTTCGTCCACCACTTCCTTTGCACTTCGTGATGCAATATCTCTCGGAACAAGATTACCGAATGCAGGATATTTTCTTTCGAGGTAGTAATCTCTTTCGTCTTCGGGTATTTCATTCGGTTCGCGCATATCACCTTTTTTCTTCGATACCCAAACCCGTCCGTCGTTTCTTAAGCTTTCGCTCATCAGCGTCAGCTTCGATTGAATATCGCCGTGAACGGGAAGACAGGTTGGATGAATTTGAGTGTAACAGGGATTTGCAAAATATGCACCCTTTTTATGTGCGCGCCATATTGCTGTTGCATTCGAGTTCATTGCATTGGTAGAAAGAAAGTAAACATTCGAGTATCCGCCTGTAGCAAGTATAACTGCGTGAGCAGTATATTTTTCGATTTCACCCGTAATCAAATTCCTCACTACTATTCCCTTTGCATGATCATCAACAACTACAAGGTCGAGCATTTCGCGGCGCGTGTAGAGTTTTACTTTTCCGGCACCAATCTGCCTGTTAAGTGCGCTTATTGCGCCCAACAAAAGCTGCTGACCGGTTTGACCTCTGGCATAAAATGTCCGCGATACCTGTGCGCCGCCGAACGAGCGGTTGTCTAAAAGTCCGCCGTATTCTCTTGCAAAAGGCACGCCCTGTGCAACACACTGGTCGATAATGTTATTACTTACTTCGGCAAGGCGGTAAACATTAGCTTCACGTGCACGAAAGTCGCCGCCTTTTACAGTATCATAAAACAAACGGAAAACAGAGTCGCCGTCGTTCTGGTAATTTTTTGCTGCGTTAATGCCGCCCTGAGCCGCAATACTGTGTGCCCTTCTGCCGCTATCATGATAAGTAAATGCCATTACGTTATAACCAAGCTCGGCTAACGAAGCAGCAGCCGAAGCTCCGGCTAATCCGGTTCCTACAACAATAATATCGTACTTCCTCTTATTAGCCGGGTTAACCAACTTCATATTGAACTTGTGATTCGTCCACTTTTCGGATATATGTCCGTCAGGTATTTTAGAATTCAATTTCGTCATCATTTACCTCCGAAGAAAAATAAAAAGTAGATTGGAATTGAGGCAAAACCAACAGCCATTACAATGGCATACAACGTTCCTAATTTTTTAATAAACGGAGTGTATTTTTTATGGTTCCATCCGAACGTTTGAAACGCGCTTTGAAAGGCGTGGTTCAGATGGAAACCTAAAAGTATCATTGCTATTATATAAGCACCTGCATAAACGGGACTCTGAAACCACCCGGTTACAATGTTATAATACTGATGAACTCCGTCTTTAACCGCTTCACCCGAAAAGTTAAACGCCCACCAGAAAGTGGAAAGATGCATAACGAGGAAAATAAAAATAATACTACCCGAAAGGAGCATTGTGCGTGAAAATAAAGTTGAGTTTTCGCTTGCAGCATTTATCTTATAACGGTTGGGTCTGGCTTTTCTGTTTTCAATCCACAACCTTACTCCGTTAATAATATGGAAAATAAATACTAAGGCAAGAATAACTTCTATAACTCTTATTAATGGTTTAACTACGTCGAGTGTTGAAACATATCCGTTGAACGCCTCTTCTCCGAAATATAAGGTTAAGTTACCGGCAAGATGAATTATTAAAAAAAGAATAAGCAGGGAACCGGTAACTGCCATTACAAATTTTTTGCCTACGGAAGAGTTAGCGAATGTTGATAACCAGCTCATTAAACTCTCCTTGTTATAAATAACAAATGGTTAATCTGAATCATTAAAGATGTGACTATTAAAGTGAAGACTATTGTCTGTAAGATTTGCATGAATATTATTATATGTTAACAAACAATACCAATTATTGATGGCTCAAACTTATCAAATTAACGGTATAAAATCAAAAGTGGTTCGTGGTTCTTGGTGCTTGGTTCGTGGTTCTTTGTTCGATGTTCGACGTTCAAGGTTCGATGTTTGTCAATTCCAATCTTTTGCTTTTAAGTCCGGAATGGATGATTGAATGGGTTGGATATAATTGCAAGATTACAAGATTATTCGTTTGACGTTTCACGTTTGACATTTGACAAAAAAGAGTAAAAATTAAAGTAAAAAGAAAAAAGAATAAAAATTCTAAAATCAAAAATCCCTGCCTGCTGTCCCACAAAACGACCCGACTGTGACGCAGTCGAACGTTTGTAAAAAGAAAGAAACAAGATAATGCAAACGATGCCGAAGGTATCGAAGATGAATGCCCGGACAGGCGTTAACTTCAACCGCCTCGCGGTTGTTCTGCAGTGTCTGGTTTTCGTTTTCTGCTACAAACTTTTGACACCTTCGGTGTCATTCTTATTTTTCATCTATCATTATTGTATTATCAAAACTTCTAAAATCTAAAATCGCTAATTAGTGTTCGATATTCAAGTTGTAGCGGAAGCAAGCGTTACAGCTTACGACTATTTTGAAGTCTCGTTAGAGACGACCTATTTGTAACACGGCAGGGAACTGCCGTGAAAGAAAGAAAAGCATAAAGCAAAAGTTCCATCGGAACGACCTATTTTGAAGATAAAAGACAACCCACCTACGCTGAAGTTGCGGTGGGCAGGAGTAAAAAGATTAAAGATAGAAAACTTCTAAAATCTAAAATCATCAATCCCTGTTCGTAAATCAAAAGGGATAATGTACGGATTGTATGCGAAAGCAAGCACCCACGCCTGCAATTTGCATTTATGCCATAATAAATTTTTAACGTAGGGCGCCCAGTCTGGGCGCCCTACAGTAAATACATAATAAGCAATCCCGACAAGGGCGGGATTTCTGCTTAAGTGCCCAAAGGTCACTTAAGCAACAACATTTTTTTCACAGCCACATAATCATTAACCTTAATTCTGTACAGGTAAACTCCGCTTGCAAGGTGCTGTGCGTTGAAGTTTACTTCATACCTGCCTTTAGCTTTTTCTTCGTTTACTAATGTTGTTACTTCTCTGCCGAGTATATCGTAAATCTTAAGCGTTACAAATCCATCCTGCGGAAGTTGATACCTGATTGTTGTTGAGGGATTGAACGGGTTCGGGTAGTTCTGCGAAAGTGCATAAGTAACAGGCAACGCTTCACCGCTGAATAATATTTCCCTGTAGTTCTTTTTATTTAAATCAACATTATCGTCCTGAATATTTGCAAGCGTGTATTCGGCACTGCCCTGAACAGTTGTTGTTAAACGGAGATAATATTCGCCCGGCTCAATTCCC
>JAJRSV010000002.1 GCA_024278655.1 Bacteroidota bacterium
AACAACACAACGCCGCGTGTTTCGGCAATTGCATTGCGAACATTCTCGGTAGTAATCTTAGTAATTCCCTGAAACCTTTGGCAATGATCATCGGCACACACATCGTAATTTTTATGTTCTTCACGTCCGTACCATTTAATTATTTCGTCATCCGATTCATAACCCTGCTTACCTTCTTCCTTTTTATTTTTTTCTCTTGTTTCTCTTAGTTGTGCAAGCACCCAGCTTCGGGAAACAACCGCAAGCGCTTTAAGAAACTGCAGCGAACTTTTTGCACTCATCTCAGACGAGATAACGCTTATAAGATAATCTTCAAGCGGAAGAATATTTATCACCGTAATCTGATTGCCGTCTTTTACCAACTTTACCGAATGATTGAAGCGCTGTTTTTCTTTTCGCTGCCAGTGGAAATCGACTCCGATGACTACATCCCTGATTAAAAAAGAATCGGAACGGGGATCTTCCGGCTCGAAAATTATTTCATCGGATATTTCAAGCTTTGCCGCCTGACCTTTGCACACTATCACATCGTTTACCACTTCCGCTTCGAATACTCCGCTGAAAACGTTTTTAAAGCCGGTTACTTTAAAATCGCCGTAAAGTTCGAAACGGATTTTCCTTTCGGTTAATATTCCTACATTAATATATGGTTCTTCGCGAGGAAGCATCTTAAAAATTACTCTATTAAGTTTCTTAACTGTTATGTACGATAAATTTAAATATACATAATTGATTCCATTTATGTTCATCCGTTATGGAATCTTAATATCATTCTAATTAACTTCATTGTTAATAAAAAATTATTTTAACAGAAACAAATAATGAAACGTTTCAGAAGAGAAAAAGTTTCGATAATCGGCTTCCCAATGGATTTGGGTGCGGGAAGGCGCGGCGTTGATATGGGACCTTCGGCACTGCGTATTGCCGGCTTGCAGAAGAAATTGGAAAAGCTGGGCTATACCGTTAAAGATACCGGCGATATTAAAATAGAAATTATGGAGCGGCAGAAAATCCGTAACCCGAAACTTAAATACCTGAACGAAATTCTTAAAACATCAAAGACTCTTGCTGCGCGTGTTGAAAAGACACTTGAGAACGGCGACTTCCCTCTCTGCATCGGCGGTGATCACTCGATGGCTTTGGGAACAATTGCCGGAATATCATCCTACTGCAAAAAGCGGAAACTGAAACTCGGTGTAATATGGATTGATGCTCACTCCGATATGAACACCGAGGAGACAACACCTTCGGGAAATATTCACGGTATGCCGCTTGCCGCTTCGATTGGTTTAGGTAACGAAAAATTAGTGAACCTTTACGGCTTCGCTCCAAAACTAAAAGCGGAAAATTGTGCGTTGATAGGAATTCGTTCAGTCGATGATGCGGAAAAGATAAACATCAGAAAAGTAAAGATACCAGTTTATACGATGTCCGATATCGACAAGACAGGCATTTACCGGATAATGGTTAAGGTGCTGAAAAATTTCAAAGAAAAGGTAGACCACATACATGTAAGTTTTGATGTCGATAGTGTTGACCCGTCGGTTGCACCGGGTGTGGGAACTCCGGTTCCGGGCGGACTGAGTTACAGGGAAGCGCATTTGATAATGGAATCTATTGCCGAGTGCGGCTGTATGTCTTCGCTTGAAGTTACCGAAGTAAACCCGATGTTGGATCACAGAAATAAAACAGCATACTTTACTACCGATTTAATCTCATCGAGCATGGGAGAAAGAATACTTTAATGGAAAACCGGATTATTCTTCTTTATCTTGTTATACTATCGGCAATTTTAATATTGCTGCGGGTTTTGGGCGTTGCTCATTTTAACAACGACGAGCTGATAAGTTACATCTTAATTATTTACGGACTGGGACTCTATTATTCATCCTACCTGAAGAATATGAAAACAGGACTGTTCCTCGGCTCAGCTATGTTCTTAAGCGGTATTGTGTTTTTGGTTATCGGTAATTTCGAGTTTATGGATACAAACCAACTGGTGCTTCCCTCGATAATTATGATTACGGCTATAAGCATTTTTATGCTGTACCTAAACGACCAAACCAATAAGCTGACTCTTTATCTTTCAATAGCGCTGTTTGCCTTCGGTGTTTTTTATATAGGTTTTACAAGTGAACACGGTTATTATAATTTAATACCTTACCTGCTGCAAATGATAAAGCTCTATTGGATTGTAATTGTAATGCTTATTGTTGTGGCGGTTCTGGTTAACAGGGAAATTAAAAATTAGCGGTGAAAAAATCAGTTAAGATTTATCGTTAAAAATTTCGTGTAAATTTATTCCGGAAGGCATAATTAACCCGGAGCCGAGTTTCTGCTTTAACTGTTGAATTTCCTTTCTGTTATCATCTATCTCGGATGAAAGCATAATGTAAACAACTGCCAATGCAACTAAAGAAATTATAAACAGAACAATTGCAGTAATCATTCCCTTCTTATCCTTTTTAACAATTACAGTCTCTTCAACCGGATATTTTGATACCTGACTCTTTACTTTTTTCTCTTCCGGCTTTTCTTTTTGCACCGTAGTCTGCCCGGCAACTTTTGTTGCGGCAGCAGATTTTTTCTTCGGTTCGGCTGTTTCATCCATCGGAATCATCGGGATTCCATGCTCTTTAATCGATATGCCGCCCCGGCTAAACTTATCCGTTACGGGAATGTTAACCGGCGGAGGAGTGCTTTTGGGAGTTGTTTCCGGTTTGGGTAATTCAGGTTTTTTTTCGGGTTCCGCTTTTTCTGTTACGGGCGAAGCGGGTGGTTCTGCATCCGGCACGTCTGCAATTACCCCTTCGCCTAAATCGATAGATGTTTCTTCGGTTGTTTCCGGTTGTTTATCCTGTTTCGCTTTTTCAACCAAATCATAAAGCTTTTTCGCAACGTTATCTTTAACTAACTGTTCGGGCTGTTCTACTTCGAGCAGCGTAGGCAGTAAAGCAACAAGGTTCTGATATTGCCCCAACTCTTCCCACGGAAACTCCGGGTCTTCTTCCATTAATTTATTCAATGCGGCATCTTCTTCCGGGTCCAAACATCCTAATGCTTTTGCCTGAATAAGGTCGGATGCTTTTACGTTAGCCATTACTCTTCAACCCCCTTTAAAAGATTTTGTTTG
>JAJRSV010000045.1 GCA_024278655.1 Bacteroidota bacterium
CTGATATGCTTTTGCGAATGTATCTTCGCTGGGGTGAACGCAACGGCTTTAAAATGACATTGATTGATATGTTGGAAGGAGACGGTGCAGGAATTAAAAGTGCAACCGTTGAAGTGCAGGGAGAGTTTGCTTACGGTTACCTGAAAGCAGAAAATGGCGTTCATCGTTTGGTTAGAATCTCTCCTTTCGATTCGAACAAAAGAAGACATACTTCGTTCGCTTCGGTTTTCGTTATTCCCGAAGTTGATGACACTATTGAGATTGAAATCAATCCTGCTGATTTGAAAGTCGACACATTCCGTGCCGGCGGTAAAGGCGGACAGAACGTTAACAAAGTAGAAACCGCAGTCAGGATTACACACCTTCCGACCGGAACGGTTGCTGCATGCCAAAGCGAGCGCTCGCAATTACAGAATAAAAACAACGCAATGAAACTTCTCAAGGCAAAACTTTACCAGCTTGAACTTGAGAAGCAAACGGCAGAACACGACGAAGTTGAAAAGAGTAAAATGAAAATAGAATGGGGAAGTCAAATCCGCTCTTATGTTTTTCATCCTTATAACATGGTTAAAGATTATCGCACAGGAGTTGAAACATCGAATGTGCAGGCGGTAATGGATGGGGACATAAACGAATTTATAAGAGCTTATCTTTTAAAATTTAGTGAAAATTAATATTCACTAAAAATGAAATCAAAAAAGAAAAAAGATAAAGATTTCTTTCAGAAGGTGTACACCGTCACCAAAAAAATCCCTTACGGAAAAGTAACTACTTACGGACACATTGCTGAAGCGTGTGGAGTTAAATCTGCGGCACGGACAGTCGGCTGGGCGCTGAACGGATGCGGAAGGGACATTCCCGCGCACAGAGTAGTTAACCGGTTCGGTGCTTTAACAGGGAGGATGCATTTCGGCGACCCGGATTTAATGGAAGACCTTTTACGTTCGGAAGGAGTGGAGTTTGATAAGAATGGCTGTGTTAACCTGAAGAAGCATTTGTGGGTTCCTCCAAAGAAAAACAGACACTAATCTACCTATCGGTAGACAGGTTGCACTAATTAACACGAATTATTTTTTTAACACAATCATTGCAAACCAAACGATTATTCATTTTTAATTATCTCAATGCTTGAAACACCACAGTCGATATTAAGGTAAACTTTTTTATCTGCCTCCTCAAAACCTGATGATCTGTAAAGTCCGGATTTGATTCTTTGAAAGCCCTGTATATTTGTGGTTGAAAGCACATCATCAATTTTCAGCTCGGCACCCACGTCTTCGGGAATGTTAATTTCTATTTTGGAAGCTCCGGCATCAATAGAAACATTTGTCTCGTCGCTTAACGAACCGAGCGTAACTTTCAGTTTTGCCGCTCCCATATCTACATCCAGATTATGAACTTTGAACCTTGTCAAATCCAAATCGATTGAAGCTGCACCCATATTAAAGTTCAAATCCCACACCGGTTTATCATTCAATGCAATATCTACTTTCGTTTTACGACTTACTTTTCCCAGATGAAATCTGCTCTTTTTCATGTTCACTTCAACTTTACCCAC
Source organism: Bacteroidota bacterium (assembly GCA_024278655.1). GTDB lineage: Bacteria > Bacteroidota > Ignavibacteria > Ignavibacteriales > Ignavibacteriaceae > BMS3ABIN03. The sequence goes on from JAJRSV010000045.1 coordinate 1,559, forward strand.
GCCGTCTTCAACCGTATTTAAAACCACTATATTATTATCGGTGCTTTTACTCCTTACATAAACAAGATCGTTAGTTGTACTATCGATAATAAACACACCTGCTCCGCCGTTAACATTCAAGATGCCTTTTGTTATCGAAGAATCGAATGCCTCGCTGTACTCTGTAACGTTGTAGTCTTCGTCATTTGTATCGTCAACAACAATTTCAAAATCGCCTTTAACAAAACTTACGGTTGATTGAAAAGTTGCAAAAATAATTAATGCTATAAAAGCGCCGCCGAGTGTTGCAATTATAATTCTGCCGAATTTTTGTTTAACCAACATTGAAACGCCGAGCAGAACAATAACGATAGGCCACAATTGCCAGAGGTTACTCCAGGCAAAGTCTATCACTGTGTAGTTGTTTAATAGGATTAAAAGACCCAGTGCAATAAATAAGGTTCCCCAAAATATGTGTGAAACTTTCATTGTCTTATCCCTGCTTTGCTTTAATGATTATACCGATTCCTATTCCAATCAGAATCAAGGGCCAGTAGTTCGAGAGATCGACCTGCGGAAACAGATTATCAATTAAAATAGACAGCCCTATTAAAATAAGTATTACTCCGAGAAAAAGCCGTCTGCTGTTGCTTGCATCCTGAACGGACGGCTCAATATTTACCGACGAAAAATTCGCTTCGCTGCTTTCGCCCGAAGGGGAACCGCTTTCAGTTCCTGCACTCTGGTAAAAATCTATTATCGGTTCTTCGGGAACAACAATCCACAAAATTATATAAGCTAAAATTCCGCCGCCCAGAAAAATTCCAACGACAAACAACACTCTTATTAAAGTAGGATCGACGTCGAAGTATTCTGCAAGCCCGCCGCAAACGCCGGCTATCATTCTTTCTTTTCTGCTTCTATATAATTTTTTGCTCATAATTTCTTACCAGTATTGATTTATTGCACGGTAAATTTACAAACAAACATCAATAATAATAATTCATTTTAAATGACAGGCAGAATATTGGTAAATGTGGTAATATTCCGTTATGAAAGGATTAGAAATAATTAACTTATTCTAAATCTCTGCGATATACTTCAGTTACTGTTCGACTCCAGCATTCTCAACCGCTCCCAGTAATTGTTGGTATGCTGCTGAATTTCTTCGAGTATTTCTTTCGAGCCGTTTTTAAATAGATGCCTGAACCTGCCCTGAAGTTTCAAACATTCCTCAACCGGCACAAACTCTTTCGGATTATAATTGATCCTGTAGTTCATGTGCTCAACTTCGAAAAGAGGGAAGAGGCGTGTTTCGACTGCAAGCCGCGCAATTGTAATCGATTGATCCGGTTCAGATTTGTGTCCGGGAGGACAGGGTCCGTCAATCATCAAAAGACGGAATCCTTCAACCTCTTTTGCTTTCTGAACTTTGTTTCTGAAATCTTCAATGAATGCGAGCGATGCGGTTGCAGCATACGGAATGTTATGCGATGCAATTATTCCCATCAAATCCTTCGGCCAGGTTTTCTTGTAATTAGCAGATGGATTGGTTGTTGTAATAGCACCGTACGGCGTGGCGGTACTCGTTTGAATACCGGTATTCATGTAAGCGCCGTTGTTGTTGCAAATATAAAGTATGTTCTCTCCTCTTGTAGCAGCACCGGATAGTGACTGAAAACCGATATCGAAAGTTCCGCCGTCTCCAGCGAGAACAGCGACCGTAACATCTTTCTTTCCTTGCCTGTCTAACGAAGCTCTCACTCCTGTTGCTGTAGCAGGTGCAGCGGCAAAAACAGTGTGAACAATTGTTCCGCGGAGTTCGTTCATCGGATATGGACCGGCAATAATCGAAAAGCATGATGCCGGAACAACATAAACGGTTTCGTCGCCAAGTATGCTTGAAAGGTGCCTAACCAGTAAAGCCCATCCGCAGCCGCGGCAGCTTAGAGCACCAGAGTAAACTTTTTCTTCTTTAATTAAAAACTGATTTGCCGGTTCCATAATTTCTTTCCTGTTTCTTTCTGAATGTTATTCGAAATCAATCCACATTACTTCTTCAGGGTTCTTAAAACCTTTGTGGATTATCTTTTCAATCGTTGAGGGCGGTACATCTTTTCCGCCTAACCCTGCATAAACATCGTACATTTTAAACGACTTACCGTACAAAGCCCTTTTCATCTCCTGCATAATTGCGCCTTCGCTGTCGCCGGTAAAGTTACGGTCGATGTTTATAATTATGCATTCTTCATTTACATTCTTCAATACATTTAATACCGATTTTTTCGGGAAAGGTTTGAACAATCTCAATTTCAGTAATCCTACTTCGGGATGATTTTTTATAACGCCTCTTGCAGTGGTTGTAATGCTTGCAAGCGTTACCAAAATCATTTTGGTTTCCGGTCCGATGTTAACAGCTTCAATTGCCGAATATTCTCTTCCGAACTTCTTCCCGAACTCTTTACCGATTTTGTTTGTTAAGTCTTCTACTTTTGTTATGTCCTGCCAGTAACTGAGATTAAATTTCTCGTAATGCTCCGGTGGTACAAGTCCGCCGAAAGATTTCGGATTATCGACTTCAATCTCGCCGCCCTTTTTCTTTTTGGGCGGAAGGAACTCATCCACGAGGTCGATATCGGGAATAAAAACATTTTCGCTTGTATGGCTTTGATAGAACGCATCGAGTACAATCATTACCGGAACATCCAACTCTTCGGCTATTACGTAACCCTGGATTATGCTGTCTAAAACTTCCTGAGAGCTTTCGCCGTAAAACTGAACCCAGCCGGTATCGCGCTGCGAAATGGAATCGGATTGATCCGACCAGATGTTCCAGGGTATTGAAGGTCTGCCGACATTACAGATAACAACCGGAAGCCGGAAGTGTGCTATTGCATGCAGAACTTCGTGAGCGTAGAAAAGTCCCTGTCCGCTTGTAGCGGTAAAAACCCTTTCGCCTGCAAGTGCTGCACCTTTAGCCGCTGCAAACACCGAATGCTCGCTGTCCATGTTTATGTATGTAGCATCCATTTCGCCGCGAGCAACCATTTCGGAAATTTGCTCTACAATAGTTGTTTGCGGAGTAATCGGATAAGCAGGAACGAAACCTGCCCTGCACAATTTAGCGGCTTCGGCGGCAGCAAAGTTGCCCTTTAAAACTTTTAGTTTATGTCTCGGATATTTTTCTGTTTGATTGTTTGCCATTTCTTTTGCTTTTACTTCCGGTATATCACTCATAGAACAACCTCATTCATTTGAAAGTTAATAGCAGAACACGGACACTCCTGAGCACAAATACCGCACCCTTTGCAGTAATCGTAATCTATTCTCAACCTGTTCTCTTCGTCAATATATATTGCAGCGTCCGGGCAGTAGTTGTAACAATTTCCGCAGCTAAAACACTCACCGCAGTGCAAACATCTTTTCGATTCAATTAACACTTCGGTTTCGGTTAACCCTTTTACTACCTCTTCGAAATCATCGTAAAAATCTTGCGATTTTTTTACCGGGTTTTGTGTACGCGGAGTGGGGAGGTAGTAGGCAAAATTAATTTCAGTTGGAATTACAATATCTTCTTTTGTTTCTTCATGACTGTATGGTTTACCTTTTAAGAATGCATCGACTTCGGCGGCGGTTTTATTTCCGCTTCCGATTGCTTCGGTAACCGTGCCGCCCCAAGCCATATCGCCTGCACAGAATACAGGAACCGATGAGCTGTATTCAATTCTTCCCTGAACGGTTTTCGGTTTTTCGCCGGCAAAAACAAACTCATCCGATCTTTGTCCGATTGCAGCAATCACGTTATCTACCAATATTGTCTTTTCGGAACCTTTAACCGGAACGGGTCTTCTTCTTCCCGATTCATCCGGTTCGCCCAATTCCATATCGATTAACGTTAATTCAATTCTGCCGTTCTTTTTGAGTGCAACCGGAGCGGTTAAGAATTTTATCTCTACACCTTCGGCTAAAGCTTCATCAACTTCGTGAGCAATTGCCGGCATCTCTTTTCTTGTGCGTCTGTAATAGATTGTAGGTTTAGCACCAAGTCGAAGAGACGTTCGTGCAACATCAATTGCAGTGTTACCGCCTCCGATAATTGCTACTTCGTTACCTTTGCTTATTCCCTGCGGGTCTTTGTTCAATTTATAGTTATGTAGCAAAACAATTCCGTCGAGCACAAGCTCTTCGTTTTCAATATTCATCTTTGAACCGACGTGTGAACCGACTGCAACAACAACGGCATCAAAATCTTTTTCGAGTTCTTTAACCGTAACTTTTTTATTGAGTACAATTTTTACACCCTGCTGTTCGATTC